>CACLQQ010000001.1 GCA_902609095.1 uncultured Bacteroidota bacterium
TATGACCTCGGCTGACTTCTCCCAACAGGTATAAAGCACCTCTGAGAGATCTCCCACAGTAAGACAATTAGCTCTCAAAGAATATCTGCCAGATCTACTACTTCGGCGCTTTCTTGGGACGCCGCAATGATATGCTTACTCATCCAGCCTCTTAGCCTCTTATCTGTTTCCTCTACGTCAGAATCCTCTTTGTAGTCCTCCTTACTTCAGATCAAGATTCACATCTCTCACACCCTTGGGGCTTATTAGTACTCCTTAGCATCACCTAAGCGTAAAGGGGACTCCCACCCCATTAGCTAATACATCACTCCTGTAAGTAATGTCTATCACTACACTACTATAGCTATATTAATATAGCGTTTGCCATTCGTGGCACACACAATCCGTAAAACGTCAATATTCCGCATTCGCTCCATACTGCGTTTGCGAGTGACGTTACCCACAACAATCAGCATCAAATGAGATTTGCTATTCTATTTTCAATTTTTCTTATTGTTGGTTGTCAGAATCAAAATAAGCCAACTAAAAATCAATCAACCAGTAACACTGCTATTGGTGATTCAATAAGAACTGAGGAAGCTCTACCAATTAAAATTGATACACCTGTTGCAACCCAGAAAGAAGATGTAATTCCTTCGAACGACCTATTATACGAACATCCCAATTATGATATTTGGAACACTTTGGCATATACCCCTGATGGTGAAGTTGCTCAAGAAGCACTTGATTTTCGAGATAGTGTGAAAGACATTGGATTTACAGTTTCTGCAACCGAAGGATTAATTTTTTTATATAAAGATCCAGAGTTTCTAACTCTATTTTCACCCTTTTTGAGTGAACGACTGAACTCATTTTTAGTCGAGTACAAAAAGGACATCATATTTCCCTTTACTCAGGACAACTCGATCATTGTTTCAACCGACGAACATATCAGACGTATGATGTTTTGGGAAGATTTTTCAAAGAGTCACCCTGATTTCGAACTTCCTGAATATGCTAACAACGAATTTCGGTTCCTCCTTTTCAAATTTATCCTTGGAACTGGAAATTCTGCTATTCATGATTGGGGCGATATTCCGAAAATTAGATCTGAAGTAATCGAATCTTATAATAGGGTTATTTCCGACTATCCTAACGCAATTTCTGCGAAGTACTTGAACTTCCTCGAAGAGCAGAACTTCACTTGGAACCGTATTCCTTTTAACGAGTATGGACGGGGGAAATTCCCTGATATGTATGGGAACTGATACTGATTAAGTGGGTAACAAGAGATATGGCCAGTGGCCAACTGAGCTATCTGATACTGTTTTTGTAAATGCCCGTTCCACTACCCATTCTGCTAACGTTTGAGCTTTTAACTACTTTTTTCTTTTCTGGACTTTAGACTTTGAGAACGCAGTGCATTGTGGGTACTGTTGCGGAGGTTGGGCAGTTTCACTACATTATAGATGTTTAAAAGGGATACGGCCACCCACCATATCTGAACGTTCACATAGCATATTCGGATCACATACGGGCGAAAAGGTGTGGATTTAGCGCAAGAAATTCAAACAAAAACGCAGAGCCTTTCGCGATGTTAACGGAAAAACGGTTAACTTCTACTACCCCTTACCATAATGTAGGTGACCACTCCTCGCTCCGAAAACGACTGATTAAACACATTGGACGAATTAGTTTACTTCGATTACAATCAAAAGAGTCCTGTTTTACTGATCTTCTTTTTCAATGCTATCCTCGGTTCATATTTACTCGTAAAATCTGGAATTTCTGAAAACAAAAAAGATAGTAGATGGTTAGCCCTATTTGTCTTTCGGGAGGATTATATATCTGCGCATTCATGTTGGCTTATGCCAACTGGTATGCACAGGATGGCTACAGAGAATTACTATACTTCATTCGCTTCCAACAGTTGTTCCTCATTGGACTTGTCTTTTATATATGTTAAGACCTTGCTCAATCACAATTTAAAGCTAGACCTCAATCATTTGATTCATTTCTTACCCGCTGGATTATATTTGGTCTACAGCTTGATTGTCTTCGTTAGTGATGTATTTATTTTCGAGGAGTTCTATGTCTATACTGATGGTAGAGATAAGGACTTAGCTTTCTGGTATCAGTTAACAGGTCTATGTTCGATGCTATTTTATACTATTAAGCTTCAGTCATTATCAGAGATACCGTACTCTATTAATTCATGAAGTTAGTTTCGCTGATCAAATTTCATTTAGATGGATAATGCCCTTTATTATCGCTTTTAGCATTGTTCTAATATCGAGGGTACTATTTTTATTCTGAATCCCGAGTGGGAATCTTTTGGTCGTAAATATTGATACTATCTGTGCTTTTCAATATTGTGGCTATAAATAGCTATTGAAGGATATGCAAAAACACTCAAAAGCTCCTATACCCTAAATGCCGATCTATTGACGGAGCTCGATTCTGATCAAAATCAGATCGTTGATCCAATAGCCGATTTGGCAGAAGTCAAAACTCTAAAAGAATGGATAGTTAAAATCAATAATCTCTTTGATATCGAAGAGGTCTGCAAGAATTCCAATATCACCGTCACAGATTTAGCCAAAATATTACAAACCAATTGCAATATGGTTTCTAAGGTTATCAATCAAGAGTTCAAAATGAACTTTAATGATCTGGTGAATCAGAAATGTGCCGAAGCAATTATAGAGCAATTGCACCAAGGCGCACATTCCTGTAACACTTTGCTTGGTATTTCTTTGGACTGTGGATTTAATTCCAAGACCACTTTTAACAGGGCCTTCAAAAAATATACTAATACTACTCCTAAACGATACAGTGCAATAAATCAGCTATGATAAAAAGGATTCAAATAGTCATTTGAACCGAATAGTTGCAACAGTTGATTTAGGTTGCACTCAAAATGTATATTATGAATATTTATAAACTTTTTGTAACACTTCTAACGCTGTTATCTGTTAAGCTCTGTGCACAATCAGTAGCAGTCATCGATAGCGCATCAATAAGTAAAGTACTAGATCAATATACGGATGATGATTCCCCCAGGAATGGCAGTTGTAATAATAAAAGATGGGCGCAATATTTAGATTACGCGAATTTAGAACATTGGGCTAAAATAAATCAAAATACTCGTTTCAAAATTGCCTCCAATGCTAAACAGTTTACCGCACTATGTATTTTACAACTCGCTGAAACCAATCAACTCGAGTTGGACGATAACATCAATATCTACCTACCTGAGATACATCAACACATCTCACACCCCATAACAATATCAAATCTGCTGAATCATACCAGCGGTATCAGGGACTATTGCGAGCTCTTAGCTCTATAAGGTGAGTCCTGGTGGAAACAATTCATAGACAATGGTGATATCATGGAGTTATTAGAGGCACAAGAAAACTTGAACTTCATTCCTGGAACAGAGTATCAATACAGTAACTCTAACTATATCCTGCTTGCTGAAATCGTCAAGAAAATAACAGGTATGAAGTTTAGCACATATACAAGGGAGTTATTCGAAAGTTTAAACATGAAACAGACCAGTTTCCTGACGCATTATGGTGCTATCATCCCAAATAGAGCCAGACCCTATGGCAATTGGAATGGCTGGATCGAAGAACCTACAATTACAGATGTTCATGGAGATGGCGCACTATTCACCACCTTACAAGATTAAATGAAGTGGGAACAAATCATTCAACTCAATAATGATGAGTATCTATCACCAGAACTGGTAACTATCAGCCAAACACCTATAGAAGAATCTTCAATAGGTCATTACGGTGATGGGTTGATGTTTGATCATATAGAGGACTTATACTATCAATGTCAAGACGGGGCTACAGCAGCATATAGTTCAACCTTCTTGCGATTTCCTTAAGAAAATTATCGTTAGTCGTAATGTCTAATAATAGAAATAGTCCCGCTAACTATATTGCTTTGCAGATAGCTATTATGATTTTGGATATTGACTTAAATAATAAGAAATATTATAGTGAACCAGACAGTGTAGAGTTGCTAAATGATTATCAAATGTAACAGGTAATTACCTAAGCCATGATGGCAGCCTTATCACTATTATAGAAAAAGAAGGTTCTTTATACAGAGAAATTTATCAAAGAGATCTTATTAGGCTCATTCCTGAACGAGGAGGACTGTTTGAATACGAAACAATCAAAAATCTGAAGATGAACTTTGCCAACATTGGTAAACCAAAACAGAAATTCATACTCTACCTCTCCTCTCAAGAACCCAGTAATTACTACAAGTATTCTGATCTCAATCTGGATGATTTAGACAAAACTGAGTTGAATGGACGCTACCATAATACTGAAACTGATAGAGAAATACTCGTCGATTATGTAAATGGCACAAACTATACAATTACCAAAAATGGTCGAGCACGACAGGCCTAATTAGTAATGGAAGACTACTTACGTATGATGAGTTCATATGAAAAAACAATCAAGTTACAGGAATCAAAGTAAATAATGAGAGAATAACGAATGTCATCTATAATAAAACATAATCACACTAAACAATGGTGCTACATCATATTTCTAAAAAGTTTGCTCAAATTAATGGAAAAATAGGGATCTCTTTAAATGTTTTAATTAATGTCGTACTGAATGTTAAGCTAAAAAATAGTTATTATGTTAATCCGTTAACAATTTTAATTAGATCATTATCCATATAGATACCAGTAACCAAATACTTCGACAAGAAGCGATACAAAGTATTTTAATTCATTCACACTGAGGTGTCCTATGGCCCTATACAGATTGTAATAGAAACTGTATGAGTAACTAAAAGAATAATCAAAATTTAATTATTTGATTCTCAATCAACTACATTAATATTCAATATTATGCTAATGAGTCTTCGAGTATACTACTATCTCCATTATACTATCAATTGAGACAAATTTTGAAATACTGCCACTCAATAATTACTATTTCAGTTTTGACTTCTTAGTTTCGAACTAACACGCTAAATAAATACTGATAATTCTTAATACTTAGCCCAAAGAAATAGCAAATGCAAAACTATGAAATCAGAAAATTAGAGGAATATGATCAAGATTACATCGGTATAAGAGAATTAATATCCATAGATACTAATCATAAAGGTTCTCTAACACGACTCTCTGTAAATCAAAATATAAATTTGATTCTAATGGTTAGCTTCAAAAATAGGTAACGCCCCTCGAGCCAATCATTATCATAAGATAAAAGATGAGTATTTTTTTTAATTGAAGGTGCTGTCTATGGTTATTTCAAGAATGATGACCTAAAGGATGACATTATACGAATCAGAAAAGAGAAAAATACAATGGTACATATTAAGCCTGGATGTGTTCATGCTTTTGAAGCAATCGAAAATGGTTATGCTATCGAATTCACCTCTAATACTGCTGAGGAAATAGCTAATGACACCTTTGACGAACATTTAATAGATCAGTATAAGTCTTAATATCTAGCAAATACTGTTATCTCTCTTGATGAATCATTGGGATATGAACCTTAAATGTTCACTAAAAGCTATAAGGCCGACCCTTTGATTCTATTTCCAATCAACGAGAACTAAGGACATAATCCATGTGAAACAAGATACCTACACCTCATAGTGAATTAAAACGAGCTATGAGTCAATAACTAACTACTCACCACCAACGATCAACTAACTAATTACTAACTCCTACCCTTCTTCCTCTCCATTTTTAAGGCGGACGATGCTCAGTCCATTTTTACCTTGGAGGCCATATTCGGCTAACTCACTGCATCGATGGATGACTCTGATGTGCTTACTGTCTTGAGTAGGAATCGCATTGAGTGATTCTGGAGACATCTGCATCCCTTCAACTAAGATATGTGGATCATCCACTGTAATTACTGAGTGATGACCGCCTCTGCCAACGAGAATCTTACCGTTAACCACTCGAACTTGATAAAAGATTTTATCCAGTATCTCAAAAATACTGGTATAACTGCTATAGAGGTTTTGATCTCGAGTTTCTTTGATAGTAGAATCATAGCCTAAGGCCTCGAACTCTTTTAGATTGATAGGATCGTCTACTTTTTTGAAGACAAAATCCATTCTCCTTTTTCCCGTATACTCTTGAATTACATAGTCATAGTCAGGATGAAATATAGTTACAAGCTTAGTTCCTCGATCTAATTTCAACTTATACTTGCCTTTTTTATTAGAGATCGCCTTAACCCACTTCATATCAACGTAGATATGAGCACTGGAAATAGGGTTCTGTTGAGCATCCATGACCGTACCGCTCACCTTGATTTTACTCTGAGCTGATATAGATAAGGATGTAACGATGAAAAAATGTGAAAGGAGTATCCTGAAATTCATACTTTATTGAATAGATATGGTTGAAATACTTTGATCACAACATTAGTTAGGATCGTATTACAGATTTATCAAAATAGTCAATTGACTCGGATGAAGGCATCCTCTCACCTATTTTTACTAAATCAATAACTATGGGTCTAACGATCTACCTGCTTCGACAGTAGTTTCGCTCGGCAGCTTACGAAGCAATAATTGTTGATAAATCACAAGATATGTGTTCTATGTGCATTGATGTTGCTATAATAGCATGATCACTATTGGGAATCTATCATATGAAAAAATACACCTTTACTCTCATTATTTTTTTGGCAGCGACATCTGCATTAATTTTTCCGGAGTTTTATACTACGATAGGCTCATTTGAACTTAAGAGACTGATTGTACCTATCCTAATGGTAATCATGTTTGGCATGGGGACAAGCATGGCGTTACAAGATTTTTACAATGTGCTAAAAATACCCAAAGGGGTTATCGTGGGCTTGCTATGTCAGTTCACGATTATGCCAATAGTGGGATTCTCATTAGCGGCAATCTCTGGATTGGGGCCTGAGATCGTAGCAGGAATCATACTGGTAGGGTGTTCCCCCAGTGGATTAGCCTCTAATGTCATGTCCTATATAGCCAAGGCGAATCTGGCACTATCACTAACCTTAACCATGTTGGCAACAGTGATTGCCCCTGTGATGACACCGCTCCTCATGAAAACCTTAGCGAATCAATATGTTCCGATAGATTTCATGAGCATGTTTTGGAGTATCGTAAAGATCGTCATCATACCAGTAATGCTGGGAGTGATCGTTAACAGAACCTTAGAAAATCAAAAAGAACTACTGGACAAATACATGCCATTGCTATCGATGGCAGGTATAGCCTTAGTGATCACAATTATAACCGCAGCTGGTCGAGATTCTCTATTACATATAGGACTTAAGTTGATCGCTATCGTTGTCCTACACAATACGATCGGTTACTTCTTCGGCTATTGGATCGGTAAGGCAGCAGGTTTAGACCTACAGTCTCGGCGTACTATAGGATTAGAGGTTGGTATGCAAAATTCAGGTCTGGCCTCTGGTATTGCCATGGAGATGAATCGTATTGCTACCATGGGTCTGGCGCCAGCGGTATTTGGCCCATTCATGAATATAACAGGTTCCTCTTTAGCCAGTTATTGGTCAGGGGACTCAGAAGAGTAAGGGTTAATTGAGTATGGAAAATGATCAAGTGATAATTCAGAATGGACAATTGATAATTCACAGTACCTACTTATACTTCTTAATAACGGCTAATACGGTTTGAACATTTTCAGTAAGCTGCTCGAATTTTCGGCCCGATACAATATCCTTAGTAAAAAGCTTTGATCCCATGCCTACACATGTAGCTCCTGCCTCAAACCATCCTTTTAAATTTTCTTCATCCATGCTCACTCCTCCTGTTGGCATAATACTGGTCCATGGTTGAGGCGCCTTAATCGCCTTAATCATTCCAGGTCCATAGATTCCTCCTGGAAATATTTTAACTACTTCGCAGCCTAACTCCTCAGCTTTGGCTATCTCTGTTATTGATCCACACCCTGGAGACCAAAGCACCTTCCTTCTGTTACAAACGATTGCTACATCCTCCCTGAATAATGGCGTCACAATAAAGTTTGCTCCCAGAGACATGTAGATACTTGCAGAAGCCGCATCTGTAATAGAACCTACACCCAAGATCATCTCAGGAAGTTCTGCATTGCAATAGAGACTCAGATCCCTAAATACTTCATTCGCAAAATCGCCTCGATTCGTAAATTCTAATAGTCGTGCACCTCCATCATAACATGCCTTCACTAATTGCTTAGAAAGCTCCACATCACTATCATAGAATAAGGGAACCAAGCCTGTTGATTCCATTGTCTGTGCTACTTGTATTCTTGTAAATCTGGCCATAATTAAATTGACAATTAATATTTCATAATGGATAATTGCTTTTGAGAAATGGTAACATCTACTACTTTTTAGTGACTTAACTATTGAAATAAATTTTTTTAATACTTCTTCATCATCGGTGATATGAGACTCATAATCGTTAATTTCGATATAATCGGTGTCAGACAGAAGATTTATCCAATAAATAGATTCATTTATCTCCTTTAAGCCTATTGACATTTTATTGATGAATTCCACTTTACTCTAAGCATGTTCAACTTCTCTTACCATTGACCCAGAGGCTTTACCACTCTATAATAATTGTTTAAACAAGACATTTTCATTCCTCTTTTTCTTAAGTCTCTGGCAAAGTCGAACTATTCTGATCGAAAACTGATATGATTTATCTTTAACGACATTCTTTTTCATCAATTCTCAATTCTCAATTCTCAATTCTCAATTCTCAATTCTCAATTAAAGTTACCTCGCAACTCTACCTGAAGCGTCTCCGGACATCAACTTCTCTACCTCCTCCTTAGTAGATAAGTTGACATCGCCAAATATGGTATGCTTGAGACATGAGGCTGCAACAGCAAAATTTAAAGCTGCTTGATCATCATCTGGGTAGTTCATCAAGCCATAGATAAGACCTCCCATGAAACTATCTCCTCCTCCTACTCTATCGATAATATGAGTAATTTGATATGTTGGTGCTTCATAAAATTGTTTACCATCCCATAGTACTCCAGACCATGTGTTATGTGATGCGCTTATACTCCCTCGTAATGTTGTAATCGCTTTTTTACATCTTGGGAACATTTCCATGAGCTGCTGCAATACTGATAAGTATGCCTTCCCCTCAATATGATCACCACTGGTTACGTCCACGCCGTCTGGATGGAAACCAAAATGCTTTTCTGCATCGTCCTCGTTACCCAAGATAATATCACAACCGGCAACCAAATCTGGCATTACCGCACCAGGCTCTTTGCCATATTTCCAAAGCTTCATTCTGTAGTTCAAATCTGTTGATACTGTAACCCCCCCTTTATTCGCCATTTGAATGGCTTCTAAGCACGCATCTGCGGCACCTTGTGAGATTGCCGGAGTAATACCTGTCCAATGAAACCAGCCGGCATCCTTAAATACTTCTGCCCAATCAATCATACCAGCTTCTATTGTGGACATAGCAGAATGGGCTCTGTCGTATACAACTTTAGAGCCTCTGCTTACAGCTCCTATCTCAAGGAAGTATATCCCTAAGCGCTCGCCACCTCTGACAATATGTTGAGTGCCGACATTCCTTTTACGCATTTCCATTAATGCACACTCGCCAATATCATTGTCAGGTAGTCGAGTAACGAAATCTACAGGTATACCATAATTAGCCAACGATACAGCTACATTACTCTCGCCACCGCCATACACTACATCAAAAGATGATGCCTGTGAGAAACGCCTCCATTCTGGTGGCGTTAACCTTAACATGATCTCTCCAAATGTTACAACCTTTTTCATATGACTTAATTTCATTTTAATGCAATTGGGGAAAAATCCAAGAGCTATTCCAATATATCATTATCTATGGTGAATTGACAATTATGGAATCAATGCCAATCTGCAGAAAAAAACTTTGAATACACCAAGCTAAATAGATTCATAAACCCTTATTGGTTTCAGAGTCCAAACACTTACATTGTAGCGAGAAATTTTGCTCCAGTTACCCAACAGAAAAAATTAGGTCAAATAGAATATGCACGACATCACTGCCAACAAATACGAAGACAACATGAAAATGATGGTGTCTCGTATGAAAAGAAGATTAGAAATAGTTCACTTAGGAGGTGGCAAGAAAAAGATAGAAAAGCATGAAAATAAAGGCAAGTTAACTGCAAGAGAGCGGATTAGTCATCTTATAGATACCGATTCTTATTTTACAGAGATCGGAGCCTTTGCCGGATATGAGATGTATGAAGAGCACGGTGGTTGTCCGTCAGGCGGTGTGGTCACCGGACTCGGTTATATCTCGGGTCGATTGTGCATGATTGTGGCTAATGACGCTACAGTGAAAGCAGGAGCATGGTTCCCTATTACAGGAAAAAAGAATCTCAGAGCTCAGGAGATCGCTATGGAGAACAGACTACCTATCATTTATCTGGTAGACAGTGCAGGTGTCTATTTACCTATGCAAGCTGAAATTTTTCCTGACAAGGAGCATTTCGGAAGAATATTCAGAAATAATGCTCAGATGTCTGCTATGGGTATTCCTCAAATTGCAGCGGTAATGGGTAGTTGTGTTGCAGGAGGTGCCTACCTTCCTATCATGTCAGATGAATCTCTTATTGTAGAAGGTACAGGTTCTATATTTTTAGCAGGACCATACTTGGTTCGAGCCGCAATTGGTGAATCAGTTGATAAGGAAACCTTAGGAGGAGCTCAAACTCATACTGAGATTTCAGGTGTAATAGATTACAAAATGCCTGATGATGAAAGTTGCCTGAACAAAATCAAGGAACTGGTCAGCCATTTTGGGCCTACCCAAGTCGATCAATTTGATAGAACTGAGTCCATACTCCCTAAGGTAGAACTCTCTGAAATCTATCAGAAATTACCTGATGATAGAGCTAAACCCTACAAGGCTCGGGATGTTATTAAGTGCATGGTAGATGATTCGAAGTTTACCGAGTACAAATCCAATTATGGTAAAACTATAATCTGTGCTTATGCCCGGATAGATGGATGGTCTATAGGCATCGTGGCTAACAATAGAGAAGTAACTAAGAATGCCAAAGGCGAAATGCAGTTCGGGGGGGTTATCTACTCAGACTCTGCAGATAAGGCAGCAAGATTTATCATGAACTGTAATCAAAAGAAAATTCCTCTCGTCTTCTTGCATGATGTAAGTGGATTCATGGTAGGAACTCGATCTGAACACGGGGGCATCATAAAGGATGGAGCTAAAATGGTGAGCGCCGTATCAAACAGCACAGTACCTAAGTTCAGTGTAATCATCGGTAATTCTTATGGCGCAGGTAATTATGCTATGTGTGGTAAAGCTTATGATCCTAGACTCATTGTGGCTTGGCCTACCGCTAAAATATCAGTAATGGGTGGAGAACAAGCTGCTAAAGTATTAATGCAAATACAGGTCTCCTCTCTCAAATCGCAAGGCAGGGAACCTAATGCTGAAGAGCAAAAAAAGATATTAGAAAAAATATCTGCTCAATATGATAAACAAACATCAGCCTATTATGCTGCTGCAAGGCTATGGATAGATGCGATCATAGATCCAGTGGAGACCAGAACTATCATTTCTACGGGAATAGAAGCTGCAAGTTATGCGCCAGTAGCTAAATTTAATGTTGGTATAATTCAGACTTAATCTTGAACTATGAAAAGGAGAACCGGAGAAAACTATCTTATAACAGAACAGGAAAGTCAGCAATTTGCTGATCAAGGATATTTAGTATTACCTGATGTACTTACTGAGGAAGAATGCAGTTCCCTCGATCCTTGGTTTGATCATTTCATCAGTGGTGCAGAATCTCAGATTATGAAAAAAGATTTCTGTGATATGTCACAACCCTACGGTACTCCAATAGAAGAGTTTCAGTTAGTCAATGCTATTAACCCCAGCCTATATAAACCTGATCTCAACAATAATATATTCCATAGAGCCTCCCAGTCTATTGCCAAACAACTTTATACTCCAAGAACTCCAGAAATTGACTATGAACAATTTTTAGCTAAAAAGCCCACCAAAGAGAAAGCTGAATTCGCCATGCATCAAGACTTAGGATATTGGCCAATAACGAAAAATACATGGACAGCAACATTTTCATTAGCATTGACTGATTCTGATATTATCAATGGTTGTCTCTACGTAATCCCAGGAAGCAATAAAGAAAATGAGCTAAGAAAACATGTTCCAGCTTCTTATGATTCGAATCAAGCCGGTAGTAGAGATGATTCGCACACTCTTGTTATAGAAGCTCTCCCAACAGATAATATTATTCATCTCCCTGTAAAAAGAGGAAGTGTTACCATTCACGACGGAAGAATTGTTCATGGCTCAGGTGGAAACAACTCTGATATATGGCGTAAAACATATGTGGTAGCCTATCGAGATCCAAATACCATTGAATATGAAAGATCCATTGGATTTACTCATTCTCACAATGATACATTAGAGTGGAAAAATGTCTTAAACAAGCACTAAACCCTTAAATATTGTAATGACTGTAAAGTTATGGTCACAATGTCAATATTTCCATAAATGGGGATACAGGACCTATTAGCTATTTTAATTTCACCTCACCGGACTAAGATAAAATATCCAATTGAAGACTTTTTAGATTACCATAAGTAATCAAATTAAGGCAGCCTTTAAATACCTTATTAGCTACTTCTTTAGTAAAGTAGCCAAGTGGTCTGTAATAGATGTGTCACTTTCAGAATTATTTGTCTTTAGTTTTTCAGAATTAAATGTCCTTTTTTGGGCTTAAGAAGTGTTAGGTAAAGAACAGGCAATCACTGAAGAGAAGTGGCAGTTCAGGATAATACCATAAATGCCTATAAAAGTATCTGCTAAAGCATCTGGGCCATTGTAACAGATAATATTTATCAATAAGCCGATACATTAATACACATATATTTATTTAATATGCGTACCTCACTCTTTAGCAACTCAGAAGAGTTTACATGCGATTTCTATTAGTCCTATCCCTACTCAAAATTCTGTTCACTGATCTGAATGGGCAATTTACAATAACCATTAGGGAAATATGTGAAGAGACAAACTGTACCGATGGGAAAGACAATGATGGTGATAGTTTTATTGACTGCAATGACCTTGATTGTTATCAATCTCTTTTCAATAATCTTAAAAGCAATAATAAGAGCTTTGATGACAAGTGTACGCCCCTCAGTCCTGATGCCATAAATCTAATCATCACCAACCCTGATTTTATTGAACTGAACGATCTTCATGGCAAAGATGAGTTAGAAGATTATAACTTAGTATTTTATGCCAACCAAGCATATAATGCTGCTTAAGCTTCAGACTCTAAGATAGAAATGTCTCAAGCAGCAATAACAAGGGGAAAAATATATAAGAAGCTTTACAATTCTGATAAATCATTAGAATCGTTTAAAGAAGCAAGACAAATTGCTTCCTTATTAGAAACAAACAAAGAATTTCCTGAATCTTACGAAGGTTTGGCTCAAACCTATGCACAAAAAGGTAATTACAAAATGGCCTACGAATTCCAACTCAAGAATAATGAAGTAAAAGAAGCCATTAGAACATCACAAAATGATGAGATGATCAATAACCTCAGGTTTCAGTTAGACCTTGAACAAAAGGAAAAAGAAATCGAGATTCTCAATCGTGATAACGCCTTACAGGAAGCTGAGATATCAAGGGTGGGCGTCGTATAAAATTCCTTTTGGCCCTTGGAGCACTCATGCTGATCATCATAGGTGTTGTAACTTATCTCTATAGGTTCTCTTAGAAGACTAACAAGTTATTGGCTTAAGAACGAAATCGATTCGAAACAATGCTTTTGAACATTCTTCCAAAAAATATTGCTGACGAGCTGCAAAAAAAAAAATATGTAAAGGCCAAAAAATTTGATCAGACTACAGTACTGTTTACTAATTTTTTAAAGGATTTACAGCATACAGTGAGAGAATATCTCCAGCGGATTTGGTCAAGAGTATAGACTTCTACTTCAGCAAGTTTGATGAAATTATAGGTAGATACAATCTTGAAAAAATAAAAACTATAGGAGATGCATACGTGTGCGCTGGAGGCCTATCAAAAAAAAAATAGCACAAACGCCAAAGATGCTGTCTTGGCGGCACTAGAAATCCTATCTTTTACTAAAGGAGTAGAGAAAAATCGACCTGATTGAATCTTGCCTCTTAAGATGTGAATAGGAATTAATACGGGCAGTACTGTGGCAGGTATAGTGGGGACCAATAAATTTCAATATGACATCTGGGGTAGTACTTTCAATATTGCTTCTCGAATGGTCTGCCCAAGAGACTGGTAAAATTAATATATCAGACCGTACCTATAACTTGGTAAAGGACGATATCGAATGCACCTATAAAGGAGAAATCGAAGTTAAAAATGGTCTTAAATTAAAAACGTATTAGGTGAACAATGAATAACACATAGACTAAATCAATAATTTAGATTTCACTGAAGGTGAAATTCTTAATGAGGAATTGCCATATTTACCTTCATTTATTAGTCGTCAATAAATAGAAATTGGAATATCCTAAGCAAGTCACTATAGGTGACATTACAGTACGAGATGGTTTTCAGCATGAAGAAAAATTCATACCTACCGATGCAAAAGTATGGCTCGCTGAAGAACTTATACTCTGTGGTTTCAAAAATATAGAGATCACTAACCTTGGCAATCCTCGAGGCATGCCACAATTCAAAGATGCCGATGAGGTCTTGAAACGTATAAGAATGAGTAAAAAGGTTGGACACTTACTTGATAATGTATGTATCACTGCAGTTACTATCAGAGAACGATCCATAGAACGGGCCATTATAGCACGAGAAGAAGGCTATGGACCAGACCGAATTCTAGTAATGGTTTCAACCAGTGAAGCACATCATGTGAAGAACTCAGGATTAAGTCTTAAAGACTACTGGGCCATGTGTGAGAAGTACATCCCAAAAGCTCATGATGCCGGAATCAAAGTGAACGGAACGGTTAGCACCATTTGGGGATGTCCTATAGCCGGTCCAACTGAGATGTCCAAAGCCATAGAATTCACCCAACGTTGGTTTGATATAGGTGCTTATGACGTAGAGCATGCCGACCATGATGGATCTGCCTCACCAGATAGAGTATACCGATATTTTTCTATGTTGATGGATAAGATACCTCATCCAGAAAAGCATATCGTCCATATGCACACTACGAGGGGCTGGGGATTAGCGAATATCTTGGCTGCACTACAAGCTGGAATGACAACATATGAATCTACTATTGGAGGAATCGGTGGTCAGCCTGCTAACTTTATAGATGGCGTTCCAGTAGCTGGTACAGGATCATATTATTACAAAGACCCAAACATCGTCGGTTTAGTATCTACAGAAGATATGATCGTCATGATGGATGAGATGGGTATCGAAACAAATATTGACATTGATAGACTCTTAGAGGTCGGCAAAATGGTGGAACGAATTGTAGGCCGTCCATTAAGATCTGAATCAATCAAAACCGGACGAATACCCAAAGAACTGAAAGATTAAATCATGAGTCTGATTAGAGCAATAATATTTCTCTCGTTAATATCTCTATCAGAAATATTATTGGCTCAAGTTAATTTGATTGTATTAGGTACCGTTCAAGATGCTGGATCACCACAGATAGGTTGCCAAAAGAAGTGCTGCAAACACCTTTGGAAAAATCCAGATCCTACAAGGAAAGTATCCTGCTTAGGTATAATCGATCAGAATGTAGAGAAATCCATTTTACTTGATGCCACACCAAACATCAAAAGCCAAATCGACTTACTACAAAAATCTGGAGATCTTCAATCCATTCTTCCTGATGTTATACTGTTAACTCATGCACATATAGGCCACTATAGTGGCTTAATTTACCTTGGTAAGGAAGCAATTAATGCTCAGGGGGTATCTGTTGCAACAATGCCTAGGATGATGGAATTCCTCAGCTCTAACGGCCCATGGGATCAACTCATTGAAACTAACAATATTCAAGTATATGGGATTCAGAGTGATAGCTCCTACTACCTCTCGCCAAATCTCAAGTTTGTACCACTCCAAGTGCCTCATAGAGACGAATATTCTGAAACAGTAGGTTACAGAATTATAGGCCCAACTAAAAGTGTACTTTTCATTCCCGATATCGATAAATGGTACTTATGGAAGAGGAATATAAAAGAAGAAATAAAAAAGGTGGATTACGCTTTTCTGGATGCCACATTCTACGATGGTGAAGAATTAGGAGGGAGAGATATGTCAACTATACCTCATCCTACTGTCGAGGAAAGCATGACACTATTTGATTCACTCTCAGGTAAAGAAAGAGCTAAAGTGTACTTCATACATTTGAATCATACCAATCCACTATTGAATCCATCGAGCAAACAGTATCAATATGTAATATCCAAAGGATATCACATTGCTCAATATGGTCAAAAATTCGATCTTTAGCTCATAATTCTATTGTAGCTTAGCATGATAAGCTAGCGTTATATGTACAACTACTACTGTTTAATTATTGCTATATTCGGCTTGCTGAGCCCGATACTGTTGTCAGGACAATTCAATGCTGGAGCGGCCAAAGCAGTCATCACCCCTCAGGATACCGCATATATCGCTGGACACAGTCACAATAGAATATTCAGTGGAGTTAATGATGACATCTATGTCAAAGCTGGTGTTGTATCGAATGGTAAGGAACAAGTTACCTTCTTAACCTTTGACTGTATAGGTCTGCTATACCCTCAATTAGAGGAAATAAGAATGGGAGTAAAGAAGCACGCTCCTAATTACCCTGTACATCAGATTGTGATGAGCTCCACTCATACACACTCAGGTCCAGATGTGGTAGGCCTCTGGGGAGCGAATACTCTCAGTTCTGGTGTCGATCCAACATATATGAAGTTCCTGATAGAACAATCAATAGAAGTAATCCTCCAGGCTTCTGATAACATGATGCCAGTGACTGCTCAATATATTCAAACCATACATGGAGATGATTGGGTTTATAACATTAGTGAAGCTAATGAATTAGATCGATCATTGACTGCTCTTCAATTTATCTCGAAGCAAGGAGAATCAGTCCTTAGCCTCACAAACTTCGCTTGTCATCCAACTTTCCTAGATGCAATAAATGATCAAGTCAGCTCGGACTATGTCGGCGGTTATTACGCTCATTTAGATGAACAAATTGGAGGAATAAACCTCTTCTTACAAGGAGCTATTGGAGGTTGGGTACAGCCAGAGTATGAGCCAAAGACAGCAGATCAAGCTTTCTTTAGAGGCAAAGAGCTTGCTGAAAAAATTATTGATGAATTTGAAAGTCCTGTGCCACTAACTCAGGCGGACATATCCTTTCGATCCAAAAAAGTCAATCTTCCTGTTGATAATCCTAACTTTCAAATTCTATCCCAACTGAATGTAATTAATCGGACGTTTACTGATTCTGTAGAAACTGAAATTGCAGTATTCTCACTTGGCGAAGCTAGTTTTGCTACTCATCCGGGAGAGACTACACCATCCATGAGCTGGGCTACTAAAAATATGATTAATAATTCCGGCCCTAAATTCATTATGGGTTTAGGCATGGATGCCTTAGGTTATATACTGAAACCATCATTCTTCGATACGACGATTAACATACCTCATAGCGAGTACTTATGCAGTGTCAGCTTAGGAGTTCAAACCCAAGAAGTGATCTTATCTCACCTACAGGAATTAATCGAGCCCACTATTTCAGATAGCATGGGTTTAGAAAAAGAGTTAGAATGGATAATCCAAGAAGCCATAGATTCGATGGCCTTCCCTGGATGTCAAATCGCCGTAGCCCACAAGGGAAAACTAATTATAAATGAATCGTACGGCTATCATACTTATGACAAGACAACCCCCGTCGAGAGTCATCATATCTATGATGTAGCATCATTGACAAAAGTTTCAACAGGACTGCCTATATTAATGAATTTGGTCAGTAATGGATTGATCGACCTCGATGCTCCTCTTTCTCAATATCTGCCAGACCTAAACAAATCAAATAAGGCGTTCTTGACCCAACGAAACATCTTAGCTCATAAAGCTCGATTAGAGCCGTACCTCGTATTCTGGCAGAAAGCACAACGTAAAAACGGCAAATTCAAAGCACGCACGTTCAAAGAGCATCAAAATAAACGATTCCCAGTAGAGGTTGCTGATGGTGTCTATATGCATCGTAGAATGCATAATAAAATGCGCAAAGAGATTAAAAAAAGCCCTCTACGAGAAAAGGAAGAGTATCGATATTCTGGTCTATATTTTTTGATGCTACCACAATTAATTGAGAATCTCACGAATAGCAATTTTTTAGAATTGCTGTATAATGAAGTTTATCAACCTCTAGGTTTAAAACGAACGTTATATCACCCTCTAAATCATGTTGACAAGCCTGAAATAATCCCAACCGAATATGATAGTGTATTCAGAAAACAGTTAGTTCATGGCTATGTACATGATGAAGCTGCCGCTATGCTAGGCACCTCTTGCAATGCTGGATTATTCTCTAATGCAGAGGATCTATGTAAACTATTTCAGTTGTACAACAACAACGGAGCCTACGATGGGATTCAATTAATTGATTCCAATACCGTCGAAGCTTTCACGGCTTATCAATTTGAAGAAGAGGGCAACAGGAGAGGTTTGGGCTTTGACAAACCGATGTTAGAGTACGATGAGCAATTATCCTATGTTGCAAAATCTGCCAGTCGATCTAGTTTTGGGCATAGTGGATTTACAGGTACTATGGCTTGGGCAGATCCAGAGAACGAACTAATTTTCATTTTCTTAAGTAATCGGGTCTACCCCACTCGATTACAAAGAAATATCTATAATATGAATGTAAGACCCAGGTTGCATCAAGCCATCTATGATCATATAATTAATTAATATTGAAAGAATAGAAGGCATCTATATGATAGAAGGATTAAGTAAATTCTTATTAGGAGGGTTGGCAAGTATCCTTTTTATACTCTATGTAAGAAATATCCGCAAGAATGTGAAAACAGAGTTTCTTGATTATGCCATTGGCCTAATCATAGCAGCACTGATCTATGTCGGATTTGAGATATGGCATATGGAATATAGTTGCTTATCATTGGAGGTCGGAGGGGTCGTAATTTATGGGTTCTTGGCTTACTTAGGCTTAAGATACTCGATTGGGTTCTTGGCTTTTGGTTGGGCTTCTCATATATTTTGGGATATTATGATCCATATGAATAATACGACCCAATTCGTACAAGATTGGTATCCTCCAGCATACCTGATTCTTGATTTAGTGCTCGCTCGTTATATCATCTATCGACTGATAAATAATACTAAGGTAATAGAGAAAACTTAAATATCTACACTTCTATAAGCTGCTATAACTTTCCTTTCTCCTTCAACACCTTCTTGGCTATTGCCATGTTCCATGCCCAAAATTCCTGTGAACCCTTTCTCATGGATATGCTTAAAGACATTTTTATAGTTTATTTCACCACTTGTTGGTTCCTTGCGACCGGGATTATCTCCAATTTGAAAATAAGCTATTTCCTCCCAGGCCAAGTCAATGTTAGGTATAATATTCCCTTCATGAATTTGTTGGTGGTATATATCAAACAAGATCTTACATGAAGGACTATTCACTGCTTTACAAATCTGGTAAGCTTGGGGAATTTTAGTTAAGAACAAACCTGGGTGATCTCTGAAATTTAGTGGCTCAAGGACCACCGTTAAATCATGTGGCTCCAGTATATCTGCAGCTCTTTTTAATGTCTCTATGACATGAGCGGTTTGATAGCCAATATCCTGTCTCAAATCCAAATGTCCTGGCACCACAGTCATCCACTTTGCATTAACTCTTTTAGCAACCTCAACCGAGTTCCGTATATAGTCTAAAAACTCCTCACGTTTAGACTTATTGCCACTGGCTAAGCTAGGTTCCTTCCAATAAATTTTATGGGCTACGAATACACCCATTTCTATATTTCGAGCTTGCATGACCTGGGCCATAGCTTCTTGCTGGGCAACAGAACGATTAGGCATTCCATTATCTTCAAAAGCACTGAACCCTTGATCCGCCATAAACTTTAACTGCTCAACAGGGTCTTCACCGGCTAAATGCTTGAACATTCCTATATGCGGAGCAAATTTCAAATTAAAGGCCTTCTCTTGAAAATTTAAGTCTTGATCCGAGTACTTGATAAATGGAATAGCTAAAATGGCTGCTGATAGCTTATTAAAATTGCGACGGTTCATAGCGATGTTTATTCGTTCACACCTAAGCTATAAAAAATGTGGGATTGAATCTTCAGAATTTAGACATTATCTCTTTGTGGCTCCTATTCCGGCAGCTTCAGGAACAATCAAAGTACCATTATTTAGAGAGGCTCCTATAGCTGGATCATTATTAATAAGCATATTACCATCAATATCGGCCCAATCCACTAAGTGTGCTATTTGAGCTGCTGCTGATATGCCGATTGAGCTTTCGGTCATACAACCAAGCATAATTTGAAGATTATGGTCCAGAGCTTTAGCAATCATTTTAAGTGCTTCATTGAGCCCTGTGCACTTCATCATCTTGATATTAATGGCATCATAGCAATCTATAAGATCATCTATATCAGATAGTCTTTGGCAATCTTCATCGGCCACAATCGGTATCTCAATTGACTCAGTTAATGCCTTGACCATGTCATATGCTCTAATCTTAAACGGTTGCTCTATCAACTCAACTCCCAATGCTTGTAGGGCCTGACATATTTTGATGGCATCAGTCAGACTGTTCCAGCCTTGGTTGGCATCTATCCAAATCCGTTGCTCAGAATGATCTCGGATCTGCCTAATGATGTCGATATCCGACAAGCCAATACCCAACTTGATCTTCAATATAGGATACTCATGATATTCTTCTACCTCTCTGAGCATGCGATCCATGTCACCCAGGCTAATTGTTATTGAAGACTCAACTCTAGTAGGCTCGTTTAATCCTAAAAAATCCCTAACACTTTGATTTTGTTGCTTTGCTTTGAGGTCATGCAAGGCGATGTCTAATGCAGCTTTTGAGGCAGTATATCCGATAGCAATACTATCGAGATAAACCATGGCTTCATCAATAGAAGGATATGACAATAGTTGGGCAGCATCAACTTGAGATAAGAACCAAATCATATCAGACTGTGTCTCCTCATAA
The DNA here is from genome assembly GCA_902609095.1 of uncultured Bacteroidota bacterium. GTDB lineage: Bacteria > Bacteroidota > Bacteroidia > Chitinophagales > Saprospiraceae > GYS-P2D. The sequence continues at coordinate 21,233 of CACLQQ010000001.1, forward strand.
TATGGTGGCATGGAAGCTTCACCCAGTCCAATGAGTTCATCAGAAAGTAATTCTACCAGCACTATATCAGTATGGGATCTCTGTCCATGTGCTGTTCCGAAAGGCTCATCTGTTGTTAATGAATATGGCTCAAACCTCAATTCACTGCGACTCATATGTTGAAATTACTGAATTAAGTATAAAAGCAATCCAACCATCATGGATTATGCTGGTTATACCTCCATGAATATTAGACTTACAACTGCGGTTGATGGATATTATCTCGATGTAATGGAACAATTTGATCGAGATCTCTTTGAAGCACTCAAGCCAACTGTGGGAATGAAGGTTAGAGAGTTTACGGGATCTAAACAAGGGGATAAAGTCATATTAGACCTTACAATTCCCACTAAGTCTACCTGGCAATCGGATATAGTTGAACACGGTAAAGATGGAAAGCGAGCTTGGTTCGTAGATATTGGAAACATACTACCTTGGCCCTTGAAATCTTGGCGACATGAGCATATCATAAAGTATATCGATAAGGAAAATTGCTTGATTATAGATGATATGACCTACGAGTGTTCTAATTCCTTTTTAACCACTTTCATTAGGCCATTTCTTTTTGGAGCTTTTTATACGCGTAAACGAATATATAAGCAGTATTTTTCTAAAAATAAAGGCAGTTAGCAAATGCGAACAACGATAAGTATAGTTGGTGGAGGTATCAGTGGAATTATAGCAGCAATTGAGCTTGAAAAAGCGGGTTTTGCTCCATCCATCTACGAAGCCAATGATTCATTGGGAGGCAGAGTCCGATCTGAAATCATCGATGGCTATGCCTATGATCATGGATTCCAAGTCTTGCTTACGGCATATCCAGAGGCTCAGAGATATCTCAATTATGATCAGTTGGATTTACAATATTTTTTATCTGGGTCCAGAGTTAGTTACGGAGACAAGACGGTAAGAATTGGTGATCCCTTGAGTTCTTCTACATTTTGGTTAGATGCATTAGACCCAACCTTGTCAATGTTAACTGACAAAATAAAAACCCTCCGATTATCCCTTAAGCTGAAGAAAAAGGAATTATTAAAAATTTTTGATGAACCCGAAGTCAGTACATATACTTATCTCCGTAAACAGGGATTTTCTGAGCGAGTAATTGAACGATTTTACAAGCCATTTTTTGGAGGAATTTTTTTAGATCCAGAACTTATGACATCATCCAGATTATTCGAATATTTATTCAAAATGTTTGGCAAAGGATACAGCGTGATCCCAAAAGGTGGGATGCAAAAAATCACTGATCAGTTAGTAGGCAAGTTGAGTAAGACACAGATTCATCTAAGTTCAAGAGTATCTCAAGTGGAGTCTCAAAAGATAAAATTACAAGATGGTTCAGAAACCAAATGTGATCATATAATTATAGCCACAGATGCATCGAAGATCTTAAATACGGTGAATCCAACTAAGTGGAAGAAGTCGATAAATTTTTATTTCGAGCTCGACAATGCAGACTACCGCGAGAAAATAATAACGCTATCCGCTCAACCTGATAGATATGTCAACAATTACTACTACCCTACCAACCTAATGTCTCACCCACATGGTAAAACCATACTATCAGCTACAGTTATCGACGATAGAGGAAAGAATGAGGAAGAACTAGTAGATATAGTTAAAAACGAACTTAAAGCGATGGGAGTGAAAGGTACACTTAGGTTAGTCACCACCTATGACATTCCGTATTCACTCCCAGACATAGAGCATGTTTCACATACGCTCACTCCAGAAAAAATTGAGCTTATGTCAGGAGTATATACTTGTGGAGATCACTTACTCATGGGTAGTTTAAATGCAGCGATGTACTCTGGCAGGTATGTTGCTGAGTTCATAATCAATCATAGAAATAATTAGAAAATGGCTTATTATAATTTAGTCTATCATCTCGCACCAGATTATCTTATAAGGAGAAAGCCTATAAGAGCACAACACTTTGACCACCTCAAACCATATTTTGATCGAGGAGAGTTGATTATGGGCGGTGCTCATGAGGATATTGACAAAGGGGCAATAATCATTTTCAAAGTTGATGATGAACAAGCCATTAAGGAGTTTGTCGATCATGATCCGTATGTCTTAGAAGGTGTAGTCACAAGTTATGAGATTCACAAGTGGAATGTGGCTATTGGAAATGTGAAATAGGTTAAAAACTATAATACCAATTAAAGGCTAAGTAGTAGCTCTGCTCTAAAGTAGCATTGAAGAGTCCACCAACTCTATAGTCCAAGCCTAACTCAATTTTGCTGTGATCTGATAAAACATAACCTAACGTAGGCAATAGCCTAAACTCTCCTTCATAATCATCCGATCTGAATATATTTAACCATTCGGAAGAAAGTTTTAAGTAGGTTTCTCCACTATCCAATACATCACCATTGAGAGCTTTGGATATGCTTGCTCTATATCTCATCCTATAAGTTTCAGAGGTTCCTGAAAATGTTTGGTCTAAAACAAAACGATGGGATAGTTTCAGCTTCGTCAAGGAATTAAAAATAAATTGCTGAGTAATCCGGTGTTGCCAATCACCATTGTGGAATCTAAATAATAAGCCTAATCCAATTCTATTTTTAAGTCCTACATTCCTAACAAAGGTCGCCCCATAATCCATTAATTCATGATCATAAGAATTGTTAGTTGATCCGTCTGAAAAACCTTGTTTATAAGAATCTCTACGTTCTATTTTGAAATTCAAATTATAGTCTTCACTAAGCTTTGTACTTAGATTAATCTTTGGTAATAAACCAATCTCATAAGAATCTTGGCTTTGAAGTAACACAGGCATTCCCAATGCACAGAATACCAATATGATAGTATATTTAGAATTCGAGATAATCATTATTTCTAAAAATGACCTCATCTATATGCTCGATAAAGCCTTCTGAGGTAAAAAGAACTTCATACAATTTCATTCGCTTATTCTTTTTTCCCTTAATCTCAGTTTCATATCGAACGGTATATGAGCTATGTTCATCAGTAGTGCCCAAAAAAGTTTCAAATGAATTGATATTACCTGAATACTGCTTTTGAACTCGAAGGATACTCGACTTCGCAAACTCTCCTTTAAGATTCTCTTTCATCTTTAGGATAACCCTTTCTGCTAAATTATTCAGAGGGATTTCAACTTCTATATCTTGGAGATATCCCAGAGTATCGAACTCTACACTGTACTGATGAGCCTTGTAAGAAAACTTGGCTTCAACAGAATTTCCTTTAAGATTTTCTTCGTAGAACCAATTGATCTTAGAGTCCAGTTCTACGGACTCGATAAAGTCTAATGCACGATTTGGAACTTCACTCCTATATACATCAGACTCCTTTTCATACTTCTTTTGACCCATAGTCATCCCATAAACACCAAAGCAAATAATGAATACTAAGAAATACCTAAGCATACTGTACGACTTATAGATTAAGACTCATATCCATTCAACAAGTTTTCTGGCCTATAAAGTTCTACCAAATCGTATGATGTTCAGGACCATCAGGATCATCAACTCGCTTATATGTATGTGCTCCAAAGTAATCTCGCTGGGCTTGAATCATATTGGCGCTACTCTGGGCTTGTGTATAAGTATTGAGATAATCGCTCGCCGCAGATAGACATGGTATCGAACAGTAAGACTGATGTCCTAAAGCTACAATATTGGCCAATGCTGATCTATTTGCCTTAACTGCACGAATCATATCAGAGTGCTGTAGAATCCTCTGTGTATCAGATAATACTGAGATTAACGTCTTCATGAGTTTAGAGCGAATAATACACCCATTAGTCCAAATACGAGCAATTTCAGAAAAATTCAATTTCCAGTCATAAGACTCGGAAGCTGCATCAATTAAATGTAAACCTTGGTGATGGTTTGCTATTCTGGCTGCCCTATAAGCTCCTTCTAACTGCTCTATATCAATAGCACCACTCTTAACTGCTCCGCCGTACAGTTGAGATGAAGCCGTACGCTCTGACTTATGTGCAGATGTATACCTGGCGAATAATGCTGCTGTTATCAGAGTGATAGGCACTCCTAATTCAGCAGCGGCAATTGTTGTCCAGCTTCCTGTTCCTTTATTACCAGCCTTATCCAATATCATATCAAAGATATATTGATCTCCTTCTTTTTTACGAAGTATGTCCCGACTGATTTCAAGCAAGTAACTACCTAAGTCTTTCAGACACCATGAATCAAACAGGTCCGCAATCTTTTCATGATTCATACCCCCAACAAATCTCAACAAGCTGTAACACTCTGCTATCAATTGCATCTCAGCATATTCGATACCATTGTGAACCATTTTAACAAAATGTCCAGCACCGCCCTCCCCAACATGAGCACAACATCCAACTCCATTATCATCTCTTGCGGCAATTGCCTCTAAGAAAGGAGCAACAGTTTGATAGGCCTGCTGTGACCCACCAGGCATGATAGAAGGTCCCTTCAGAGCTCCCTCCTCGCCTCCCGAGACTCCAGTTCCGATGAAATCGATGCTATGTTCTTCCAGATATTTAGCCCTAAGATCAGTTTCTTTATAGTGACTGTTTCCCCCATCTATGATCACATCTCCTTTATCTAATAGAGGTATTAACAGGTCGATTACCATATCCACTGGCTTACCCGCATTAACCATTAACATAACAGTTCGAGGCTGAGCAATAGACTTTACGAATTGCTGTAGATCATCAAATCCCTGAGCATCCGATAGTTCTTCGTGCTCACTTATGAAGTTTAATGCTACATCTACTTCTTTGACATCGATATGTCGATTATATAGGGATAGCCTAAAACCATTATTAGCTAAGTTCCTACTTAAGCTTTTACCCATTACTCCTAATCCAATAAGTCCAAATTCTGATGACATGTGATTTAATTGACTTAATATTTCTTGTAATATAATTTCCGGCGGATTCTTAATATCCACATGAATGGCTCCTCTGGGATACTCCCATGTATCTAATTGAGATTGTAAGAGCTCAGGTGGCATGAAGTGGTTCTCACGAGCCTGTATACGTCGTAAGAATAATTCAAAGCTACCCTCTAAACTGACACAAATCATAACTGTGATCTGCTCCGATAATACTTGACGGTATGATCTTTTTAGCGCTGAACATGCTACGACACAACCTTGTTTTTCTTGCTCTAATCGACAATGCTCATTAATCGCTCTTAACCAAGGTAATCTGTCCAAATCATTTAGGGCTTCTCCAGCAGACATCTTATCGATATTGGCTTGTGGGTGAAAATCATCCCCATCAAAAAATGGGATGGACAGTTCATCAGATAATAGCTTGCTAATCGTGGATTTACCACAACCAGATACACCCATGACTATGATGATTTTTTTCACAAATGACGACATTGACAACAAATAAAATTAACAGATCATTCTGTAAATCAAACTGATTATTATCTCAGCGGAACTATCTGACGTGTTTAAGAAGAAGAGACAACTGCTGGTACAAGATTCTAAATGAATACTTAGAGAATTATCTTTGTAAAATTTTAACATTAATTTATTTCTCTAATTGCGGAACACTTCTTTTACTTTGCATTTATTTTTTTAATATCAAGTCGTATTTTATGAATATTGAAGTTAAAAATCTAGCAAAGACTTATGGCCCACAAAAAGCCGTAGATGATATCAGCTTCTCTGTAAAAACGGGAGAGATTTTGGGTTTCTTAGGCCCCAATGGTGCTGGCAAAACCACCACCATGAAGATTATCACTAACTTTATTGATAAGGACAACGGTGACGTCCAGATTCAGGGAGATAGTGTTTCCACTGGCAATTTCAAAAAGAATATTGGATATCTTCCAGAGCATAACCCATTATATGAAGATATGCCAGTTATGGATTATCTCCAGTACTGTGCTGAACTACAGGGAGTAGCTAAGTCTAAAGTTGATCAGCGCATCAGAGAAATGATCAAATTATGTGGTCTCAATGCCGAAAAGCACAAAAAGATAGGTGAGCTCTCTAAAGGATACCGTCAAAGAGTTGGCTTGGCTCAGGCCATGATTCATGATCCAGAGATTTTGATATTAGATGAACCTACAACTGGACTCGACCCTAATCAAATTGTTGAAATCAGAGAACTCATCAAAAGGATCGGTAGGTCCAAAACCGTGATCTTAAGTACACATATTCTTCCCGAAGTAGAAGCGACCTGTGATAGAATTCTAATCATAAATAAAGGTAAGATCGTGGCAGATGGCACAGCAGATACTCTGCGAAAACAAGCGAGCAGCAATGTCATCACCAGACTACAGATTTCAGGAGCAGCGCTTAACGATATAAGAAATAAGCTGGGACTAATACCTGGTGTCAAAAGTGCTCAGATTATGGACCTTGATAGTAATAGAATAGAGATTGAATCAGATCACAATATCGCGGAAGTCATTTTTAGGACGATCGTAAAAAGCAATTGGGTAATTACTGAGATGATACCTGTCGAGACAAAGCTTGAAGATATTTTTAGAGACTTAACCCTTAATTAATCAATCATGAATCAGAGTTGGACCATAGCAAAGAAAGAGCTTCGCTCATACTTTGACTCATTAGTAGCATATTTACTAATCATTATTTTCTTAGCTTTTACAGGCTTCTTCACATGGATAAGTGGTAATGGAGATATTTTCTTTAGAAAACAAGCCGACTTAAATGTTTTCTTCCAGACTGCCATGTGGACCTTATTCTTCTTCATCCCTGCTATAACTATGAAGATGATTGCAGAGGAGAAGAAATCAGGAACAATAGAACTTCTGTTAACTAAAAATATAAATACCCTAAACCTGATTATAGGTAAGTTTCTTGCGGCATTTTTATTAGTCTGCATCGCCTTAGGTTTTACTGTTGTATACTATATAACCGTTAGTCGATTAGGTAATTTTGACCATGGAGCTACTTTATGTGGATACCTAGGACTCTTGCTCATGAGTGCAGCTTTTATCGGGATTGGTTTGTTCGCCAGCTCACTAACTAACAATCAGATTGTAGCATTTCTGGTCGCCTTAATAATAGGTGTTATCTTCATGTTTGTTTTTGACATATTAGCAGGTGTGCAAGGTGGATGGCTGGGAGAATTGTTTTATACTCTTAGCATCAACGAACACTTCAGTTCTATATCACGAGGTGTGATAGACACTAAAGACATTATCTATTTCTGTTCACTCACATTCTTAGGCATTACCTTGTCTGAGTATATGATATCTAAAAGAGGTTAATAATGAAGAGTATAACGAGAATATTACTGATTGCTGGAATTCTATTATTCCTGAATCTTTTATCAAGAGAATTCTTCTTTAGAATCGACGCTACTAAGGATAAGCAATACACCCTTAGCAATGCGACTAAGAACATTTTAAAAAATCTCGAAGAACCCATATCCATAACGGCATACTTTACCGAGGATCTTCCAGCTCAGTATGCTAAAAACTATACAGATCTAAGAGACTTACTCATAGAATACAATACCCGATCAAAGGGCATGGTGGACTATGAATTCTTAGATCCCAATAGCGACCCTGAGTTAGAGCAAGAGGCTGCTCAAAATGGAATCTCTCCATTGCTGATCAACGTCCGAGAAAAAGATGAAGTAGCTCAAAAGAAGGCTTTTATGGGAGCCATCGTTAGTTCTGGTGAGCAAACTGATGTAATCAATTACTTTCCTCCTGGTGGTGCTGTAGAATATCAACTCACTACAGCAATGAAAAAAGTAGTTGCCATCGAAAAACCAACTGCAGCTATAGCTCAAGGATATGGCTGTTCGCCCTACCAAAACTTGCAGGACCTCACTCGCTCACTCGGCATACTGTATAACGTGACACCTGTGAATCTGAATCCTGATGAGATTATCAATCCCACTATTCAGTGTGTCATCATCATAAATCCTACAGATACGATTCCGAGCGAGGTATTCAGTCGACTGGATGAATATATGAGTACAGGGGGCAACGTAGCAGTAGCTTACAATAATGTTACTGGAGACTTCCAATCTATGCAAGGTAGTGAAGTTCATACAGGCATATCACCATGGTTGGAAAGTAAAGGTCTAACTGTAAATAAGGACTTTGTAATTGATGCCAGTGCTGCAAGCGTAACAGTGCAACAACGACAGGGATTTTTTACCGTGAACTCACAGGTAGAATTTCCTTACTTCCCCATGGTTAAAAACTTTGGTGACCACCCTATCACTAAGGGTATAGAGCAAGTAGCTTTTCAGATGGCCAGTTCGATGAGTTTCAATAATGATGGCAACTATGACTTCACTCCGATTGTTTCGACATCGAATAAGTCAGGAGTTCGACCTGCACCGATATTCTTTAATATAGAGCAGCAATGGCGCCAGACAGATTTCTCTAATGGCAGTCAAACCATCGGAGGTATACTTACTGATCTCAACAATGATATCGCAGGTAAAACGGTAGTATTCTCAGATGCGGACTTTATATTAGGAGCACAGTCAAGAGGCCAAACTCCTGACAATATCAGTCTATTTTCTAATGCAGTAGACTTCTTATCGGATGATACTGGTCTGATTGACATAAGAACTAAAGGGGTTGCCTCCAGACCTATCAAAGAGATGGAGGAGTCTGAAATCACAACTATTAAATGGCTTAACTTTTTACTTCCCATCTTACTTGTTATCATAGTTGGAATCATCCGATATCAGCGCAACCAAAGACAACGCCTGAAGAGAATGGCACAAAACTTTAGTTAATCGATAATTAGCATGACATGAGCAATAAAGTATTAGCAATCATATTTGGATTATTAGTTGTCGCATTCCTTTTGTCTAAGATGCTTGGAGGAAATAAAAGTCGCAGCTTTGACCCACAGATTTTACAAATCAATAGTGAGGATATCACAGAACTGATTATTACGGCGCCAGGAGCAGACCCAACTACAGTTTTGAAAGAACAAGGTCAATGGATGGTAAGCAATGGTACCAACTCATATAAGGCCAACGAAGCGGTAGTAAGTTCAATGATCCGAGCAATGAGCTCTATAGAAGCAGATAAAATAATCAGCAGATCGCCAGAAAACGGCGTAAAATATGGTACCGACGAGGACTCTGGCACCAAAATAACTGCCAAGTCAGATGCTAAGACTTTAGCTGAAATAATAGTTGGTCGATTTAGCTTCAATCAACAAAATCGACAACCAATATCATTTGTGCGTATGAGCAATGAGGATAAAACATATTTAATAGGATCATTCATAGCCTCGTCACTCAAAAAAGACTTTAACGGGTTACGAGATAAGTCTCTTTTATCTTTAACTCCATCAGAAATTAACTCCATCCAGTATAAGTCAGATTCTCAAGTATTATCCCTGGATTTAGGTATGGATAATAAATGGATCACGAGGAATGAATCTATTGTCGATAGCGCTGCTGTTTCCCAATTTCTAAATACCCTTAGTAATAAAAGTGGTGTAAAGTTTAATGATGTAAATATTTCTTCAGGCTCAGGTGAATCGATAACTTTCAGTAGTCAAGAATCATCCATCCAAGTATTTGCGATAATGACTGGTGAGGAAAAATATTTGATATACTCGGATCAGTATCCTGATAATATTTTTGAAAGTACAGAAAGTGGCATCTATCAACAGATATTTAGGAGATTCAAAGACTTAGCAAATCTATAATAAGATCAAACATCTATTTTATGGGAAGTCTTTAAAAAACGATGCCAACGAAGTGACATTTTTCTGTAATTCGAAGAGCAGAAAACTATAAATCGTATACAGCAACCTTATTATTATCCTACAATGGACATAACTCAATAATGAGATAATTATCACCTAATATATACCTTCTCGACATGAGGAACGCTGACTGATTATATTTCTTTAGCACGCCTAATAAAAATAAAGACGAAACTTATTAAATCAACCGAATTTATATCCTTTAAATTTAATACAGTGGGTGACTTCTCGATGAAATACTTTACTTAAACTAAGCTAATCAAATCACTAAATAATTAATCACTTGAGACCTCTCTACCTAACACTCCTATTCCTAAGTTTTGCCTATGTACTAAACTCACAGCTCACGCCAGCGGTAATTGACAGTTTAAAGCTGCGACTCCAGAATACTCAAGACATTATTGAAAAGGTCGATATAATGAATGATGTAAGCATTCGATATTACAGGGTTTCTGTCGACAGAGAACGTGGTATGCATACAAAGCCTTGGCTTTATCTCGAGAAATTAAATATTTGAAAGGCGAAGCAGACTCTCAAAAATATGGGAATGTTACAAAGGACATCAGAAGCGCTTATAGATTCTATACTGACTTACTAACACGCCTCTTTAGTTTTAGCAGAAAGGTATGATTTGAAGGATTTGAAAATTGCCTTATACAATAACTTAGGCAGAGCATTTGGTGAATACTCACAATACAAAAAAGCGCTGAGCCACTTACTAAAATGTCTAGAATTAGAACAAGAATATTCACAGGCATCTTGGAAGCGCGCATTAATTTTAGCTAACGTCAGAGCACTTTATTATCAACTTAAAGATTATCGAAAGGCCTCTGAATACCTTGATAAATCTTATGATGTGGCAGAATCTCTAGGTAACTATCATATAAATATGGTGCACATATATGATAGAGCATTAACACAATATAGATTAGGGAATTTAGCAAATGCTCAAAACTTAATATTAGAAATCCTCGACGCTTTAAAGAAAGAAAGTACTATGAAAGCCTGTATCAATCGATACTAGCACTTATGGAGATCAGAATAGAATAGAACCAACTACGAAGTGCAGTAAAATTAGCACACACAATGATGAAAGAATTAGAGATTCATCATCTACCATTATATGATTGTATACTTCACAATCGAATAGCAGAAATAAAAATTGTTCTTAACAAGGGAGCAGAAGCTCTAACTTATAGCTTAAAGTCATTAAGTTGTGGTAAAGTAACTTTTAGTAACATAATAAAAACAGATGCTCTAAAACGACTTGATCAGGCCTACAAATTAGTAGGAAATCAGCCTATGATGGATAGTACTCATGATGAGTATGTACGTGCTACGGACCTCGAAATTGAACGACAGAAAAACATGGTAATCAGTGAAGAGGAGTTCAAATTTGAAAAACAATTAAAACAACAATAAATTCTATTGTTACAAGAAAAACAACGAATTTCTGACCACTTGCTAAATATTTTCGTCGTCGGAATTATTGGTCTACTATTATTAAGTGCTACAGCGATATACTCATATATCAAAAGAAATAAGATTGCTAATGATCTTTCGGAAAAAAGTAAGGCTTTAACAAAGGCAGAATATATTTTAGAAGAGAAAAATAAGATGTTAGAGAAGTATATAAAATCCAACATAAAACTATCACAGTTTGCTCATATCGCTTCTCATGATCTGAAATCTCCATTAAGGACGGTAAGGAGTTTTATTGGTTCGGCTAAGAATAGTGCTAAAGATCGATTAACTGACAGTGAGAAAGAATACATGACAATGTCACTCGATGCAACCAAGGACATGTTTAATTTGGTAGAAGATTTGTTATCATTCTCTAAAGTAAATGACCTTGAGTTATAAATTGGAATAAGTTGATATGAATTCACTCTTCAATGAAGAAGCGCTTACCCATCTCAGCTATTCCATTAATGAAAACAATGCGAAAATTGAAATTTGCTCCGATAATGAGATAATTTCGAGAAACAAAACAAAACTAAGACAGGTTATTGAAAATCTTCTATCTAACACTTTAAAATTTGTTCCAGAAGGAGTGGCTCCACATATAAAGCTGATCTGTTCGACGAGAGAAAACGATTTTTGTTTTCAAATAAGTGATAATGGATAGATATAGATAAAAAATATGCCAATCAAGTATTCGAACTTTTTATACAACTCAATTCCAAAGGTGAATATTCAGGCACAGGTTTAGGTTTAGCACTTTGTAAAGAAATTGTTGAAAAACATCATGGTAACATCTGGATAGAATATGAAATTGGAGTGGGTACAGATATATTTTTCACCATCAAGAAAGGTTTGATAAATAATAAAAGAATTGATACTGAATTTCAACCTCAACTCAGCTCTTTAGCCTTACAATGCACTATAAACGAATAAAATGAATGAATAATATAACAATAATCACCTCTTAATAATAAGAGTATCTCTTTAGCTAGAAATTGGTTTCTTATCTTACCAGTCCCTATTGTAACCAACAGACATGACACGTTGATACCCTTCATTGCTACTGATCTATGATGCTACACCTGGATTTAGTCAATCAGGTACTCTTGTAATTGACAGCCTTTGCTTGGCATTAGAACATGAACAAGATGAAATTATAAGAGTAGATCCCCTTAATGAGATTGCATTTAGATATTACAGAATCTCTTCTGATAAGCAGTTGGAATTCTCACATCGAGCTTATCGCCTGTCAAATGATTTGAACTAAGTCAAAGGACAAACCGTAGCACTAAAGAATATAGGAATAGGTCAACGTATTTCTGGTTCTCCCTTAGACTCTCTTTTACATTATTATAGAAGATCATTAGATATAACAATAAAATATGAGTTCAAGCACCTCGAACTCGTCCCATACAATAATATCGGTAGAGCAAGCCTATGAAAGTTATGGACGATATAGACAAGGAATAGATTATCTATTTAAAGGTCTTGAAGTCGATACAAAATACAAGGAGCCTTCATGGACAAAAGTTCTAATTCTGGGAAATATCGGTGCACTCTACTCTAGTTTAAAGGATTACACCAAAGCTCTTCAGTTTTTAGAAGAGTCAGCGGAATTAGGAATCGAACTAAACAGTGAGCATATCAATCTCATACATATAGATCACCTGGCACTTACAAAATATAAATTAGGACGAACTGAAGATGCAAAAGAGCTTGTTCAGAAATCCCTGAAGAAATTAATAAGGTCTAAAGATTATGAAAATCTCTATCAGAGCTCTATAGCACTAATTGATATTCATCTTGGCGAGGGAGAAATAGATATTAGCTAATCCTTAGCTGTAGAAATGCTAAAAAGGCTAAATCAAAATAATTTGATAACCTACAGATATAAATTATTCGACCGACTAGCAAAAATCAAATTAGCTCAATCAAATGGCGAAGAAGCCGTTGCCTATGCCAAGCAGTATCTGGAATGTGCAGAAACTAATATGAGTAATATTTTCAAATCTGATACCTTAAATCAACTCTATCGAGCATATGAATTGACAGGTGATCAAACTATGATAAATAGTATTTACAAAGAATATGTTAGTAATACTCAATCAGAATTTGATAATAGAATAGACATGTTAGTCGGAGAAGAAGAGCATAAATTTCAAAACCTCTTAAAACAGAAGGAAATTGACTTTCAAAGAGCTAAAGAAATGGAATCTCAAAGAAGACTAAAATTATCTGTGATTGGTATAATCAGTTTATTATTATTTAGTACTACTACATATTTATTTATCAGAAGAAACAATATTGCCAAAAAACTGGCACCAAAGAATCAGGTTCTCACTGTGACGGAACAAATCTTAGCCGAGAAGAATCAAATATTAGAAAAGTATATCGAATCCAATATTTAATTAACAAAATTTGCACACATCGCCTCACATGATTGGAAATCCCCTCTAAGAACCATAAGTAGCTTCATCGGATTAGTTAAAAATAGTGCCAAAGAAAAACTTGATGAACATGAAATCGAGTATATCGACATATCTTTAGACGCTGCCAAAGATATGTTCAATTTGGTTAAAGACCTCTTTTCATATTCCAAGGTCAATGCATTGAATCTGTAGTTGGAAGAAGTTGACATGAAGGCATTACTACATGAGGCATTGCACACTTAAACTATACTATTGGTGAAACTAATGCAGATATCAATATCTGCTCTGACGGTAAAGTCATAATTGGTGATAAATCAAAGCTCCGACAAGTCCTCAAAAACTTATTGTCAAATGCGCTTAAGTTCATATCACAAGGTGTTAGGCCGCAAATCAATCTAAGTTGCGAAAATCGAGAAAACGACCTCCTTTTCCAGATTAGCGACAATGGAATAGGAATAGATCAAAATTACCTTTCTCAGGTTTTTGAACCTTTCAAACAACTGAACTCCAAAGATGAATACTCTGGCACTGGATTAGGCTTAGCATTGTGTAAAGAGATAATCGAAAAACACAAAGGAAGTATTTGGATAGAATCCGAACTTGGTAAAGGAACAGATATCACTTTCATGATAAGAAAAGAACTCGAACCATCAGATAAGAAGGAAAAGAAAATTCAAACGGAACTTATGGTCAGTTCAATCTAATATTCACTTTATAAAATAGTATCCAAAGCTTTGTTAAATTTATTGGGAGCTTCAGACGTCAACCAATGCCCACTTTCTTCTGTGATAAGACATTTATGCTCCTAAGCAAATCTCTCTGTATAACTAAATTTCATAGGCATATATGGGTCCTTGCCTCCCCAAACTACAAGCACCTTCTTATCCTTCGCCAACTGAATATATCGATCTTCCCAATCTCTAAAAGCCTTAGGAGAGAATGCACGGTACATTCTCAATACAGTGCTCTTCATAATAGGATTAATTCGATCATATGTTTTATCCTTATGATCTCGATTCAGTAATCGCCCTCCCCCTTTTGATCTCCATATTGTAAATCTACTCTGTCATTAATAGATTAGAAAGTTCTCCTAAAAGTGGTGTCCTCCATATCCCAGCCCAAAAGTGCCAACTATAATCTGAAAAATACAAGGAGTTAGTCACACATATAGAACGAATAATTGAAGAATGCTCTATAGCCCAACTTAAACCAACTGAGCCGCCTAAATCATGAGCCACTAAATGCGATGGTTCAATAGACATTCAGCTTGTAATTGATATGATTGATATCAAAATCGAGTTGATAGAGAATCAAGTCATAATTGCCAATCTACCAGAACGTATGGGCGTATTCGTGGTCTTTGATGATCCGAGAACAATTGGTTCTCCAAGTGATTCAACAGCCTTTTATGGAACACCTCAGCAACTGAGTAATATTGAAATCGATATCAACAATCCAAGTGAGTGTATTGATCCCACCGATGGAACGGTAATGATTGCGACATCAGAGCTCATCATAGGAAATTCCTATGAAGTGACACTACGAAATGAAGATTACGAGATGGTTTGGAGGACAGTCAACATCAATGAGGACAACCCATTTCTATTAGATACAGTACTCCCTGGAGAATATGATATCTTTCAGATTAAGCCGACAACCGGTAACTGCAGCTTTGCTATGAGGGATACAAGTATAGATGTAGAGGACCCTGATCAGGTAATCCAATTAGAGGTGAGCAGCAACGGTCCAGTATGTAGAGGAACCCCACTGAGACTCTCAGGATTTGGCAACCACTCTAAAGAAATTGAATGGACAGGGCCTCTCGGCTATTGGTCTATAGAGAATACTTCTACAATCAGTAATCCGCAAGATGATCAGGCGGACAGCTATGTATTCACAGCATCCTATAAAGTCTGTGAAAAAACTGATTCTGCTAATGTATTCGTCGCTCCAGCTATTAATGGAGAATTCATTGGAAATGAAGTGTACTGTGCTATACTATAGATAACATCATGCTGGTCGCTACAGGTGAAGGAGAAAACCTAAATTTTAATTGGCTCAGCCCGATAGGCAATCGATATAATGATTCCATACTTACAATCCCTCAATGTATCACGGCACAGACAGGTGATTTCAGGCTCATTATATACAATAATGTACGTTCCGATACCTTGTATAAAGAAGTTACGGTGAATTCATCTCCTTCCATCTTAATTGACCAAAGCATCATTACAGATTATTTTGATCCACTAACACTACAACCAGAGATTACCAATGCTACTAACCCCATATATCAATAGACTTCGAGCTATGGTTTAAGTTGTGATGATTGTCTTAGCCCTGATGTAAACTTCGCTTTACAAAAAAGTTATCAACTCAATGTTAAAAATGAATTCAAGTGTCGAGATAGTGTACAGGTAGAATTAGGATTGATTAAGGAGGATCTCATATATATTCCTAATGCATTCTCTCCGAACGGAGACGGTATCAATGATCGATTTGAGTTAAGATCTGGCTGCGGTCTAGAACGAATTAATAACATTAAGATGTCCGACCGCTGGGGTCCCATAGTCTATCAATCGGGTATTATTGACACCTTTTAATTCAATAGATTCTGGTACGGAACTGTCAGAAATGGTACTTATCAAGTTGGAATATATGGATACGCCTTAAAAATCTTCTTAGTAGATGGTTCTATTCAACAATTATATTGCAAAGTCAATTTAGTCAGATAATGAATTACTTGCCGTCAGTTAAAGATGTATTACCTTAAATAAAATCGAGAAAGAACAGAAACTGATGTCTCTACTGAATCAATGTCTTGATTCTTGCCAAAGCAGTATCATATTCTCTGCTTAACTTAGCAACTAATTCTCCTGCTGATAGCACTTCGTCAATATTGCCAATGCCTTGTCCACAACCCCAAATATCTTTCCACGCTTTGACATCAGTATTACCACCTAAACCAAAATTCATTTTGCTTGGATCACTCTCAGGAAGATTATGTGGATCTAATCCAGCATTTTCTATTGACTTCTTGAGGTAGTTTCCATGAACCCCAGTAAATAGATTGGAGTAAATGATATCTTCTGCTTTTCCATCAACAATCCCTTGCTTATAGTCATCATTCGCTCTTGCTTCCTTTGTTGATATAAAGGCACTTCCTATCTACGCTAAGTCAGCTCCCGTGGTCTGAGCACCTAAAACGGCAGCACCTGAAACAATCGAACCAGATAAGGCAACTGGACCATCATACCATGCTCGTATCTCTTGCATAAGTGCAAATGGAGATATCGTACCTGAATGTCCACCAGCTCCAGCAGCTACAGGTATTAACCCATCTGCTCCTTTCTCTATGCCCTTATGAGCAAAACGATCATTGATTACATCGTGCAAAACGATGCCACCCCATTAGTGGCAGCCTCATTAATCTCTACTCTGGCACCAAGAGAGGTAATCATCAAAGGAACCTTCCATTTAGCACAGGTGATCATATCTTCCTCCAATCTATTGTTAGAGCGATTTACGATTTGATTTACCGCAAAGGGAGCAGCAGGCTGATTAGGGTTAGCCTTGTTGTGTGCTTCTAACTCCTCTGTGATTTGGTGTAACCACTCATCCAACTAAAATTGAGGCCTTGCATTAAGTGCCAGAAAACTCCCCACAATCCCAGCCTTAAACTGTACAATGACTAATTTGGGTTCAGAAATAATAAACAAAGGAGAACCTATTACTGGAAGTCTTAAATTATCGAAAAGGGCTGGAAGTGCCATTAGATCTTATATTTTTCATTAATTACTGACTTGGAGTAACAAAGGGCTATAAATTTTAGTAGTACTACAGACAGTTAATAATGAAAAAATAAATAGTGAATTTTGAAAGACATCTATTTTCAGAACTATTCCATCAATTGATTTTTGCATTTTTTAGTTAGAATGCCAATTGCATTAAATGTGTGTATTCCTTCACTCATATTATTAAAAAAAGGTCGGTTCATAATAAGATCTCAGAATATTAAATCGATTTGGTCTCTATACATGATTTCATTTCAAACTCTTTCACGTTATTCTCTATATATTTGCAACATTGTTGCATTATTAAGTCTTTGTATGATATGAAAGTAAAAAATAAACTTCCAGTAACTGTATTAAGTGGATTCCTTGGTGCTGGTAAAACGACCTTACTTAACCATGTTTTACATAACAAAGAAGGTCTCAAAGTAGCCGTCATTGTAAATGACATGAGTGAAGTAAACGTAGATGCTGAATTGGTTAAAAATGAAAACACGCTTTCTCGAACTGAGGAGAAATTAGTAGAGATGAGTAATGGATGCATCTGTTGCACATTGAGAGAGGACCTAATGATCGAAGTAGAACGACTGGCTAAAGAAAATAGATTTGACTATCTCCTTATTGAAAGCACAGGTATCAGTGAGCCTGTGCCTGTCGCACAGACCTTCACATTTGTTGATGAGAATAATGGTATTGATCTATCCAGGTTTAGTTACGTGGATACGATGGTAACGGTTGTGGACGCCTTTAACTTTTTTGAAGACTTCGGCAGCCCAGAAACTCTCATGGACCGCAAACTCACAGATATTGATGGAGATAATCGAACGATAGTAGATTTACTAACTGATCAAATCGAATTTGCCAATGTCATCTTATTGAACAAAACAGATTTAGTTTCAGAAAAACATCTCGGAATCTTAGAGGCTGGATTAAATAAACTCAATCCAGGGGCCAAAATCATTAAGTCAAGCTATAGTAGAGTTGATCCCAAAGAAATTATCAATACTGGATTATTCGACTTTGAAGAAGCTGAACAGAGTGCTGGCTGGATTGAAGAATTAAACAAAGCAGAGCATACTCCAGAAACAGAGGAATACGATATATCATCATTTGTATATAGGACTAAGACACCATTCAACCCTGAGCGTTTTTGGAATTATATTCAAACTAAGTTCCCTACCAATGTCATGCGAAGCAAGGGTTTATTTTGGCTGGCATCTCGCCCTGATCAAGCAATGATATGGGGTCAGGCTGGTAGCTCACTCAAAGCAGAAAGTGCAGGTGTCTGGTGGAGCGTTATGCCTTATAAAAAAAGAATGCAGTATCAATCCTATATCTACAATAGACATATCATTGAAGAAGGTTGGGATGAAGACTTTGGAGATAGAAAGAACGAAATAGTTATTATTGGTCAGGACATGGATGAAAAAAAAATCAGAGCAGAATTCGATAATTGCTTAATGACGGAGAAAGAATTAGCTGATGGTAAATGGAAGGAAGGTTATGATGATGAATGGCCAGTAGAGAGAGCTTATGCTTTGAATTAAAATTTTATGCACTCACCAATTCAAAAAAGATTTCATGAGTTGAGGTTGTAGCATCATTAGCTTACTATGAATATTTATCAAATTATATATGACTACAATAGAGCTCGAAGAAATAACAGAACTCAGACCACAATTCGTAAAGAGAAATGGTATCCTGCCAGTTGCAGTACAAGAAAACTCTAATGGACAGATCCTCATACTTGCCTCAGTGAATGAAGAAGCCTTTAATAATACTATCAAACATAAAATTTGCACATTTTACAGTACATCCAGAAACAAGCTATGGATCAAAGGACAAACATAACGTAATTATCTACAGTTGGATGAGGTACTCATAGATTGTGATCAAGACGCTAAAGTGTATAAGGTTACCCTTAAAAAAGGAGGCGTATGTCACACCTTCAATCAATATGGAGACGACAGAAAAGCCTGTTTCTACCGTAACGTTGATTTGGACTCTAAAGCTTTGAATTTTTTAGAAAAAGAAACGGCATACATTAAATAATCAAGAAAAGAAGGCTATCACCTTTACTGTAATTTATTAGGTCACCTCAGCAGATCATCACCATGACATTACAAGTATATAATACACTCACCTCTCAGAAAGAAGAATTCAAATATCACTGACAACAGGGTAGGCATGTATGTCTGTGGACCTACCGTCTATGGCGAACCTCATTTAGGTCATGCTCGATCAGCTATCACGTTTGATACCGTGTATCAATATCTCAGCTATTTGGGATATAAAGTGCGCTATGTCCGCAATATCACGGATGTAGGTCATCTCGAAGATGAAGAAAACGGTACGGGAGAGGACAAAATATTAAAGAAAGCTCGGATCGAGCAACTCGAGTCAATGGAGGTTGCTCAGCATTATACTAATATATATCGCAGTGCTATGAGAGCATTGAATGTGAAGGAGCCATCAATTGAGCCTACAGCTTCTGGTCATATTCCTGAACAAATCGAGACTATTCAAAAGACTCTTACCAATGGTTTAGCTTATGAAGCTAATGGATCAATTTATTTCGATGTCAAGACTTATGAAGAACGATTTGAATATGGCATCTTATCAAACAAAAAGTTAAATGAACTACAAGCAGCAAGCCATGATAACTTGGAAGGATTAGAAGAAAAAAGATTCCATGCTGACTTTGCCTTACGGAAAAAGGCTCAACCAGAACATATCATGCAGTGGAATTAGCCATGGGGCAATGGATTCCCAGGTTGGCATATAGAATGTACTTCTATGAGTACAAAGGACCTCGGAATACCTTTTGACATCCATGGTGGCGGTATGGACTTAAAGTTTCCGCATCATGAATCCGAGATTTGTCAAAGTATGGCAGCGTATGGCCAAAAACCCATTAACTATTGGTTACATAATAATATGGTCACCCTAAATGGGCAAAAAATGTCAAAGTTTAAAGGTAATTTCATTACGCTGGAGGAAATGTTCACCGGCAATCATGAACTATTGATACAATCCTATTCGCCAATGGTGGTGCGGTTTTTCATCCTTCAAGCTCACTATGGAAGCACAATAGATTTCTCAAATGAAAGTCTTCTGGCCGCAGTGAGTGGACTAAAGAAACTCGAAAATAGCTTTACAAAGCTTGACTCTATAATATCAGATCCTAATCAAGAGATCGACCAAGACCTCAACGAGGAAATGTCTGTTGCAATTGATAAATGTCATGCTGCCATCAATGACGACTTTAATACTGCTAAGCTAATTGCTGCCATGTTTGAATTGAGCAAGATTATTAACAAGCTATCGGATGTTAGGACTAAGAGTATCATAAATCTTAAGACTCTTGAACGGCTCTCAAGTGACTACAAGACTTTCATGAGAGATATATTAGGATTGACAGATAATTCCGACACATCGGACAAAGTATCTGATACAATGGAAATATTAATTGAGCTTAGGCGTCAAGCTAAAGTTGAGAAGAACTATACTTATTCAGACTTGATCAGAGATAAATTAGAAGAAATTGGCATTCAGCTATATGATGAAAAAGACGGTAGTATCGCTTATACTATTAAATAAGACAAAAGAGTAGAAGATATTAGAATCATGAAAAAGAAAACTACCATCCTCACAGGTTTTTTAGGAGCTGGCAAGACTACATTTCTCAATCATCTAATCACCAACAAAACTGATGTTAAGTATGCCATTATCGAAAATGAAATTAGAGAACAAAATATTGATAATGATTTAATTATCAGATCATCAGACGATATTGTAGAGCTCAAAAATGGATGCCTTTGTTGTTCGCTGAATGATAGCCTTTATGAAATATTGAGCGAATTGTATCATCGAAAAGATGACTTTGATGAATTGATAATTGAGGCAACCGGCATTACTGATCCTGCCAGTATTGCTGAACATTTTCTAATTCATCCTGATGTTAAAAAGACGTTTAAACTCGTTAATACTATATGCATCATAGATGCAGAAATTGTAGAAGATTGGCTCGACGAAACAGAAGAAGCACGAAAGCAAATCGCCTTTTCTGATGTGTTGCTGATTGGCAAAACTGACTTAGTATCCCCCTCATATGTGGATACACTGATAGCCATCTTAAAAGGTATCAATCCACTTGCTCAGATGTTTATTAAGTCAGATGAGGGAGAATACCCAAAGATTTTCCCTGCTTCTCAAAAGAGCTTATATCTTTCAAATAAAACCGTTGAAAGTGAGCATCACCATCACGATGATTTATGTAATCACCATCATGATATTTGTGATCAAGATCACAAATATCATGGATATAAAACTCATAGTCATACCGACATAGTAACTTGTTCATTTGTATACGATAAGACATTCGATATGCAAAAGCTCCATTATAGGTTGATGGTCTTACTCAATGTTCAATCAAAAGGATTATATCGAATTAAAGATATCGTCTACACCGATAATCCTAATGAAAAATTAGTGGTCCAATCTGTGGGCAAAAGATTAAGCATCCAAGAGATACCAGGGACGACAGAAGAATCTAAAACGTCTAAATTCGTTTTCATTGGAAGAAATCTAAAACCAGACGGATTTCTAATTTCATTAAAACAAAGTGTCAACACTGCCGTTACTGTAGAAATTTGACTTGAGCTTGCGCAATTAAGGACCTTTTCTATTTGAAATCTTTAGACGAGTTAGTTGAACAATTTATATTGAATCTTTCAATCCAGATAAGTTTTTGTTCATTTTAGCTCCAGCTACTAATACAATGAGCCAGATAATAACTTGTTCTCTTTTCATGTGAGCGCAGCCAACCAATAAAGGTAATAATTTACAGCTCTTAATGTTGTCAACAATAATATAGTTCGTAGCAATTCTGCGAATTATTTTTCTTGGATTTACATTAGTATTTTGAAGTCACGATTTTAAGCCGCCAGGTGAGAGCTGGTTTGCAAGAGCGATATCGAGTCAAGAAGTTGAGGTGCTTGGAGTAGATGCTATATTGGAATTAATCGAGACGGCAAAGCGTCAAGGATCATCTAATTATCGAGTGCTAAGCTATAATCAGATAGCCACGGATATCTTTGATTAGTTCTATGATGTTGTTTTATGTAACTTCTCTTTATTGGTGATGAATCTGTTCGATGTTCGTTCCAACGACTACATCCATTAATCAATACCCATGGACATCTAATCATCCAGTCCTTACATTCCAGAGCATCCTATCTAAGACATGAGTCTATCGATGTTTGGTGAGCTGGATCATGGGATAGATTCAGTGAGTATTTTACCGACCCTGCATTATGGCATTTTAGGATATTGGAGGCTTGCCAAGACCTATACACCAACTGTGGATATAATATAGAGGATCGGGTAGAATCAGTCCATCCAGAATCGGAGGACCCCTTGTCTAATTTATTTGTAGCCCAACCCATTCCTCTTTAGAATTATTCTTTCTATCTATTAAACCTATTTATCCTATAACTCATTTTATTCACGTGAGAATTAGAATCGTCAGTTTAATCTTAACCATCATAAGCCTATTCAGTATGGCACAATCTAACAGTAGCTGTAACTCTGCCCCACCCAAACAGCTAGAAGAAACCACCGGTCATCTCAATGTATATGGTAAAGCACTCATACCCTGCTGCTATCAACCCATGACAGGATACTTCAGAGATGGATTCTGTCGTACGGATCAGCGAGACTATGGCGTGCATACAGTATGCGCCGTGATGACTCAGGACTTTCTCGAGTATTCTAAGTCCCGAGGCAATAACCTCACGGTGGCAACATCCTTTTTCCCCGGATTAAAAGACGGAGATAAGTGGTGCCTCTGTGTCTCTAAATGGAAAGAAGCTTATGACGCTGGTTATGCCCCCAACATCTATCTGGACGCCACTCATATTAAATCTCTTGATGTGGTGCCGCTTTCCATCTTGGAGAAGCATGCGATTGAGTCTAATTAGATTGGAAGAGCTGTATTCCAGTTTTCTTCAGGTCATGTTCTAATTCCATTTGGATCTTATTATATACATGGGAGTGAATCTTTCAAACTCTACATCAATATTTAACTAATCTGATTATTGGCAATGTTACCAGTAACATTTCTATTTTCTTCATGAGGAATATTGTCACTTTTTTATCGAAAAAATGTAACCAAAAACATGGCGCTCTAAGGCCCTGCTAAAAGGCTGCTCCCACTACCCACTTAAGTACATCAGGCTATCCCTCCAGCTTGTTTCCGTTGATTAAGATGTCATTTAGACATCTCTCTAAAAATTCAATCACACATCCACTTCAGTGCGTTAGGCTACCCCTCATTCGATATCAACTTCTGTAACAATTATTCAATACTTTATTCGGACTTCATGCTTTATAGCTTATTAGGTTATTATCCAAACAATCAGATTTAACTTATAGACTTTTCCAAGTCAATCGCCTTTCTCACACTTTTTTCATAGGTCAGTCCAATCGGCATCTGAGCGCCCATTTTGATTTTTCGCTTCTCTATGTATTCTATTTTATCCAAAGCGACTATATAAGATTTATGAACACACAAGAATTGTTGGGCTGGCAGGCGATCTTCGAAGGACTTCAGCTTCTCCAAGGTTAGAATCTTTTGGTCGCGACAGACGATAAAACAGTAATCGCTCATACCTTCTAAATAGAGTATATCACTGATTGTAACCTTTAGGAAGAGATACTCTGACTTCACAAAGAGATAGTCTTTCTCTGTCACGAGATTCACTTAAGGTTCCTTATAGCTGCTGCGATATCGATCTACTGCATCCAGAAATAAAATAAAACTGGTGGGCTTGAATACGTAATCCAAAGCCTTCAATTCAAATCCTTCTACAGCATATCCCAGATTGGACGGACATAAAACTAATGATGAATTCAAACTGGACATTCTATCTGACCAAAGGCAGGCCGAACTCAGTGAATTGTTAGATTATATCAAAAAATTCCAACCGACAAAAATTATGATTAAGTCTGGTTACAACACCGGTTATCTGATGAATCGAATGAGGAGATCGAAGCGAGGTGAAGAAAAATTAGGTTGGCGAGAAGGTGATCAAATAGGAATTCACCCGATGGATGAATTACAACTAAATACAATCTATGCCATCTATGCTTCCTCAATAATGGGCAAAATGATCATTACAGAAACCATGCTTTATCTACAGAAGAGAATCGTCTCTATTCAATTTGAGACGGCTGCAAATAGATACCAGACTCTACTCAAAGAAAAAAGTGATATAGAGTTAAGGGTACCATTGAAGCATATAGCTTCTTATTTAGGCATTACCCTTGAAACCTTAAGTCGGATTAGAGCTCAGAATTTGACATAGATCAAATGTTTATGTTCTCTTCTGATCTACATTCCCGGCATGAAGGGTTTACATCGCATAACAGGCATTCTAGTTTCAATATTTATCGTTGCACATTTGGGTAATCATTTAATGGCGATATATGAAATTGAAACTCATATCAAGATAATGAAATCTTTTAGGGCTATATATCGAAACCCATTTCTATAGCCAATCCTTATTATAGCTTTTGTCTTTCAGCTTATTTCTGGAGTTAGATTATTTTTCAGCTTATACAAGAGAGAGTTTAAGTCCCCTCAGTACAAGATTAAAATGTACTCCAGAATACTCTTGGCTCTGTTCATCATTAATTATATTGTAGCGACTATCGGACAACGATACTATTTTGAATTAGATACGAATTTCTACTTTGCTGTACGAGTTGTTCTTCAGAATCCTTTGTACTACTTCTTTATTCCTTATTACTTCTTTGGCGTCATGTCATTTGGTATACACCTTGCTGCAGTGCACCGAGATAAGGTATCGAATTACATAAGTCCAAATCAGGTAAGAATACATTAATACGGTATTATAAGAATACTCTTACTGATCAGTTAGTTGATACTATTACTCTTTACCGGTTCATTTTATGACATCAGGATTCCTAAGGTTTACAATATTTATTGATTTGAACCTCCATCCAGAAGGATGGTGATATACTCAAGGCTATCCAGCTCTAAAAATTGACACTATGGTGATCAAGTTCCTACACATTGTCTTAGTTCAAAGGAGCTTAATCTTCACAAGGATCAAATAGATCAATTTGAAGGTATCGAGCATAAAAGAGTTCTTTCGGAGTTTCATACTCAGGAGGGTCCGGTTATCGAGACTCATCTCTATGCGTTAAATAAAGAAAGGTGACAAAATTACTGATAGATACAATTAGAATAATATTTCTGACTACCCATTAAAAAAAGGCAGTCCACAAGTGGACTGCCTTTGTATTGATTAGAATTTGAGCTAAGTACTAAAACCTATCCAAATTCATTACTTTATTCCATGCTGCCACGAAGTCTTTTACAAACTTCTCGGTTGCATCAGAAGAGGCATAAACCTCAGCAAGAGCTCTCAATTCACTGTTAGATCCAAAAATCAAGTCGACTCTTGATCCAGTCCATTTGAAATCTCCAGACTTGCGGTCCTTTCCAACAAATACTTCCTGAGTATCATCAGAAGCACTCCATTCTGTGTTGAGATCTAATACATTCACAAAAAAGTCATTGGTTAATACTCCTGGCTTATCAGTGAAGATTCCTTTGCGGGAACCATCATAATTAGCATTAAGAGCCCTCATACCTCCAACAAGAACAGCCATCTCTGGAGCCGTAAGCGTTAGCAATTGAGCTTTATCAACTAATAGTTCTTCTGCCTTTACTGACAATCCACCTTTAGAATAATTTCTGAAACCATCTGCCACTGGCTCTAATACATCGAATGACACAGCATCCGTATGATCGTTAGTAGCATCTGTTCTACCTGGAGTGAATGGTACAGTTAAATTTTGTCCTGCCTCGGCAGCAGATTTCTCAATTGCTGCACATCCTCCTAATACGATTAAGTCAGCCATAGATACTCTCTTATTGCCAGATTGAGCGCCATTAAACTCAGATTGAACATTCTCTATGGCAAACAGAGTCGTTGCTAATTGCTCAGGGTTATTCACCTCCCAATTATTCTGTGGTGCTAATCTTACACGTGCTCCATTTGCTCCTCCTCTATTATCAGAACCTCTGAATGTTGACGCACTCGCCCATGCTGTTAGCACTAATTGTGATACGCTTAATCCTGAATTAAGTAATTCTCCTTTTAGGTGAGTTATATCTTTTGAATCAATTAAATCATGATCAACTTCAGGAACCGGGTCTTGCCAGATCAAGTCTTCAGTTGGAACTTCAGGACCCATATATCTTACTTTAGGGCCCATATCTCTGTGTGTCAACTTGAACCAAGCTTTAGCATAGGCTTCAGCAAACTCATCAGGATTGTCTAAGAAGTACTTAGAAATCTTAGCATATTCTGGATCAAATCTCAACGAGAGATCTGTAGTTAACATGAATGGTGCATGCTTCTTAGTAGCATCATGAGCATCAGGAACCGTTCCAGCTCCTGCTCCATTAGTAGGTTTCCATTGCCAAGCTCCACCAGGTCCTTTTTCTAATTCCCACTCAAAGCTATATAAGTTCTCTAAGTATTTGTGACTCCACTTAGTAGGGGTATCAGTCCATGC
The DNA here is from genome assembly GCA_902609095.1 of uncultured Bacteroidota bacterium. Lineage (GTDB taxonomy): Bacteria > Bacteroidota > Bacteroidia > Chitinophagales > Saprospiraceae > GYS-P2D. The sequence continues at coordinate 48,273 of CACLQQ010000001.1, forward strand.
ACCCTCTATACCACTAGTAATTGTATCTGATCCTTTACCAGTGCCATAGTTATTTTTCCAACCCATGCTCATCATCTCGATGGACGCACCGGCCGGCTCGGCCTCTACGTACTCAGCATCTGATGCCGCTCCGTGAGTTTTACCAAATGTATGTCCACCTGCGATAAGAGCTACAGTCTCATAATCATTCATGGCCATACGACCGAATGTTTCTCTGATATCATGCGCTGCTTCTACTGGATCAGGGTTAGCATTAGGCCCTTCAGGATTTACATAGATCAATCCCATATGGGCTGCGCCGACGGTTCTTTCTAATTCCCCATTTTCAGCATATCTGTCTTTGTTTCCTAACCACTCACCTTCGGTACCCCAATATATATCTTCTTCTGGCTGCCAGATATCAGCACGTCCTCCACCAAATCCGTACATCTTCAAGCCCATTGATTCGTGAGCTACATTACCTGCTAAAATCAATAAATCTGCCCATGAAATCTTCTTACCATACTTCTGCTTAATAGGCCAAAGTAGTAGCCTTGCTTTATCAAGGTTTGCATTATCTGGCCAACTATTCAATGGTGCAAATCTCTGTGCTCCAGTTACTCCACCACCTCTACCATCAGAGATTCTATAGGTTCCTGCTGCGTGCCATGTCATTCTGATGAAGAATGGACCGTAATGACCATAATCGGCTGGCCACCACTCTTGACTATCCGTCATAAGATCATGGAGATCTTTTTTCAAAGCATCGTAATTAAGGGATTTGAACTCCTCTGCATAGTCGAAATCTGCATCCATGGGATCAGCAAGCGTACTGTGCTGTCTGAGTATGTTTAAGTTTAGTGCATTAGGCCACCAATCTCGGTTGGTAGTACCTCCACCTGCAGCTTGCTTTAATTGTCCACTTAAGAAAGGACATTGTGCAGCGAAGCCATTTTTATGATTCTCCATAGTTGTAAAGTGCTTTTAGTTTAAAGAACAAATTCAGAATACAAAGTTGACTAAATGAATTGATAATAAATACTTATTTATTTTATCATTAAATAATATTTTCTTATCAATTAACCGTGAACAACAACATCTATTTTAATAATGATATATGGTATTTTTCTTTCATAAACATTAACAGAGCATAAATCACTCAACCAATTACTTGGCCACCTTTAGCTCTACTCTTACTCACTACTTTAATTACACTGAGCTGAAAGAAATCTAATAATCCCAAGTCAACAATACGGCTCACCTCTATAGACACCGACAGCATACCTCAAGAGACTAACATCAAAGAAATAACTCAACATATTATCGAGAAAAACCATTTACAATTTGTTTGTTTCAACTTAGACTCAAGACCATCTATCAGAGTATGAATTAGGTAAACTAAAATGGAAAAGCAATCTACCTGAAGTACTTAAAACAAAAATAGACTCTGAAACTCAAGCATCTAAAAGAAGAGCATAGAAAAAGAGAGGCTTACCCAACGATTATCAACTACTGCGAAAAGATTTATAAGGAGAAATTAATTTATCTAATATCGGTCACAAGAAATTCTTAACTTATAGAGATTAACCAAATAAAAAATTATGAAAAAAATTATTACTCTGATTTTTTGTATGTATGTCATCAATTTAAACTCACAACAGTGGGTCGATGATTCATGTAACAAAAAAGCTTCAAAAATTGTAAATGAAGCTGTAGAACATTTAGCAAACCTAGAACCATTAATAGCTATTGGTATCGCAAAAGCTGCTTTGATGATAGATGAAGATTGTGGGTGTGCAAATTTAGTTATAGCTGCAGCGGCGGCGGCTAATGGCTCAAGAAAAAGCAAACTGGAAGCAATAGATGTTAGTTCTCTAAATTCTGAGGAAAAGGTATGGCACAAGCTGCTTACAGCTACTTTAACTGGAGACGGCGATACTTACAGGGCTACATTAAAAAGCGGTCTTGAAGAAACACCAAATAGTCCACTTTTAAACTGGTTCAACTCAGGTGGAGATTATAACAATTACAAAAATTTCTCAACTGATTTCCCAGAACATGCATCAGCAGCTTACAACATGGTAGCGTATGGATATGCTAACGGTGAAATTGGTGGAAAAGTAGATTATGAAGCAGCTATGAAGGCATTAGATAAGTCAAGAAAACTACATGATGGCCCAAATGCATTAGATTCTAAAGCTGAAATTTATGCAATGTCGGGTGATTACTTAAAAGCTAAACAAAATCAGTTTGGAGCATACGATTACGCATGGTTTGCATCTCCTTACCAACCTAAATTAGTTACATATAACAGAAAAGTAAATAAAGAAGAAATAGTTAAAAACTTGAAGGAAGCACAAGCTTTTCTACAAAATGCTATTCTCGAACGTAACGAAGAAGAGTATGCAAAATATGTAACGGATGATATGCAACTTGTTGTAGGCGATTCAAATCTTCAAGGATTTTATGAATTTACTGATGAAAGCTTAAATAGACAAAATGATGTTAATTGGGATAATTTTGATTTAAGAGATATAGAAGTTGATTTCTCTCCTGATATGACTATGGCAATTCTAACATTTTACGCTGACGGATCTTATACTCAAGGTGATTCTGAAGATGTTATAGACTATAGTACTCGAGCATCGGCTGTATGGATTGCAACTAATGATGGATGGAAAAGCGTTCATGCTAACTGGGCTCCTTTTGGAGGAGGTTCAGGCGTTCCAAAAAACTAAACTTACATATCATTATAATATAAAAACCCAAGTTAAAAGCTTGGGTTTTGTATTTAGAATTTAGTCTCCCAACTCTTAAAAAATCTACTTTAAATGTGCTCAGCAAATCATCTGGATTTGGTAAGCCGTCCCAAATTTCAATTACTTCTGCATCAAAAATTATATGCAGGGGTCTTTTAAAAAATTCTTTCCCATCCAAATGCCAAACTAGTTCATCTGGCGTCCATAGTAGTACATAAACAAGAAAATCCTCATGAAAATCATACTCAACTTCAAGACGTGTGTCGGTTTTCTAATTTGTATTTTCTTTTATTAACTAAGGATTCAACATACGCAGTTTGATATCGATGTACTGCTGCATAATAAGCTCTTTGATTTTCTTTCTTATTTGCTTTACCAAAGACTTCAAAAATATCAATCTACTCTGAGTACTCACCTTCTCTATATTTAACCGATTCCTCTAATGGATCATATAACCAAGACGCATTACATACAAATGCTTTCATTGATTTAGCTCTAGCTTCGTAGTAGCCATAATAACTTCTTTCCTTGCTTTTTATTATTGCTGTACTAAACTTGTCATATCCTCTTGCTTTTTCTTCTATGCTCACTTTTTTGGGGTCTAAATTTTTTTGCAGATAATCTTAAGAATCCTCGTTTAACTTTAACATTTTATCTTCAAAATGTGGTGGTTTTCGTTTATGCCAAGCAGTGTTAAAATCCCACCATTTTTTTTCATCTAATTTTGATTTATCAAACTCATCGCTAAATGATTTATTTAAAATCCAAACTCCCTTCAATGAATTAAAAGGCTGAATGTTATATAGAGAAAAAAGAACCAAAAAAAAATAAAAACTATTTTTTTCATTTATTTAAAAAGTAAACAGCACATATATATTATATCATGCCATTAATTAAGACTATATGAAATATATCAGTGGAGGTGATATCACTACATTTAACTTTACCTTTGATCATAGTTTTACTCCATATTCTTCTGCTCCCTGTTTTGATTGATTCAGGAGAGATGCGCTCTACAATTTACTCTTCTAACAACTCTCAGCGTAACATAAATTGAACTAAGCTATGTGGCAAGAGCTTACTTTACCATAAGGTTCTTCTCAATTTCAAACCTGATGGCATATAATGTTTACCTCGCTCAAAGGCTCTCCACACATCTCCAGCTACTTCCTCTTTGGTAGTAGCCACTAATCCCTCAAATGTTTTCACCTTATTCATATTAGCAACTTTTTTAAAAGGCGTATTGCTGATAACCGAAGGGCATATTGTGATTATTCTAACAGCGGAGTCAAGAGCTTTCAACTCTTCATGAAGACTGAGGAGGCTATAATGCTTGACAAAAGCCTTAGTAGCAGCATAAGTAGCCATTTTCGGAACTGGTTGAAATGAAGTATTGGAGCTGATATTTATAATTGTTCCCGCACCTCTTTTCATCATATCATCCATGAACAAGCGAGTAAGTGTATATAGGTTCAGAACATTCAACTGAATCATCTGACGCTCTCTATCAATGGGGATATCCCCAGCATATCCATAGGTGGCAAATCCTGTATTATTAATCAACACATCAACTTCACGTTCATTCTTACATGTCCAGTCATATAAAGTTTGTGAGGAGTCCAATGGGGACAAATCAATGACTATTGTATCGAAGTTGATCTGCAGAAACTCCACCAAAAAGTTTTCTTTAGACGCTGCGAGCTCATCGGCATAAAGTGAAGCCCATAGGATCTCATAACCATGCTGTGCAAAGCGCTTAGATATTTCGTAACCTATACCACTGGAACCACCAGTTATTAGAACTGTCTTCATTACTAATGATTGTTGATGAAATTTCACTACATCCTAACTATAGAATAGAAGTCGTATCGCTACAAACATAATGACAAGGGCAGTAATTCGTCGGACGACCAAAGGATTCAGCTTTCTAATAGTCAATCTAATTCCAATCTGACCTCCAACAAAAACGGCAACAAGCAGAATAATCAAACGAATAGAGTCAACCGACCAACCATGAGTATACATCTGACCGGTCAATCCAGATATAGAATTGACTAAAATGAACAGCGCAGTAGTAGCGGCAATCGTCTTCGCCCGCCCCCACTTAGAAATATATAAGATTGGGGATAAGAAAATACCACCTCCTATACCAACCAAACCAGATAAAAAGCCAATACCGCCACCTATCAATCCATTGCTATATTTCGACAGTTTTTTAATTGAAGTTTCTGCCGAATCTGTCGTGATCAATAACATAATTAAACTTGCGATTAATAAGGTAACTCCCAATATATCAAAATATAAAACTTGAGATATCCTTAAGGTCCCTCCTAAATACGATAGTGGCAAACTCAATGAGACGAGCGGTATAATGCGCTTAGAAGAGAGAAGTCCCTCTTTCCAAGTCAAATAAATACTTCCTGTGACTACAGTGATGTTACATAATAAGGCCAAGATCCGAATCTCCTGGAATGGCAAACCACTAATCGCTAATAAGGCTAAGTAACTCGATCCTCCTCCGAATCCTGCCGCAGAATAAATGACGGCTATCCCAAAAAAGTAAATGGCCAATTGCCATAATTCTATTTCCATCAGAATAAAACTAAGAGAAATCGTATTGACTCATAATATTACCACTATGATTTAAGTGACTTTTTAGCCGCACAGATTGCCATTCCAACCAATAATATAGCTGCCAATGCAGCAGTATAAAATGAGAAGTAACACAGAACATTCATAAATCCATCATGAGGTGCAAGACCTCTATTACTGATAAATGGTGCTGTTTTATAGCCAATCAGATTGCCGTATAACATAGTCAGAATACATCGGTAAAAAATGGTTTCAAATTTCATTCTCATGAGTAGGTACGAACTCACGCTCACTATGGCCATAGTGAAAATACCGTTCATTATGGGACCAATATGGGCATTCCTCCAAAGCTCCTTAGTCATCGGCAATGACAGATCTATGGGAGGAATCGGCCAAAGCTCCAAAGAACCAGCCAATACCATAACCCATCCCAAACCACCGATAAGGCCTATACCAACACAAATAAAACTGTGAAGTACAATTTTGTGCTTGTGATTCTTAGTGAGTCGAGCTTCTTGTTCAGTCATATCGTTGGCTTATAAAGTTTTAACAGTGTTTGTTGCAGTCTATGATCTGAATCCATACAATAACACCTAACAGACAGGCACAAAGATGAGAGTAACTAAGGTGCCAAATAGTAGATCAAACATAATTGCCGCAGCCAATGGCTCCCACATGATTCCTCCTTCAATGTAAAGTGGTATCATACTAAGCACTGTGGTGAAAGTAGTCAACATGTTCGGTCTAATACGCTGCAGACAAGCCTCCCTAATAACATCGATGAGGGCTAGTCCGTTATCAGACTCTACCTTAATCTTATTGATCAGAACGATCGCATTATTAATGATGATACCTGCAAGTGAAATTATCCCAAGAAACGCAAAGAACCAGAAATAGGACTGCAAGATGAGCAATCCAAAAATGACCCCTAAAATACCCAAAGGAATGGTCATCAGAACCATGAAAGTCTTACGAAAAGAATTAAACTGAATAATTAGCAGCATGATTATAATGAAGAAAGAAAATGGGAGCCATTCTGCTACAGGACCCATTGATTCGGCAGAGTTCTTGGCATCCCCACCTAATTCATATCGATAAACATTGGGCCAAACTTCTTTCATCTGTTGATCCAACCATGGTGTAACCTCTGCTATAATAGCACAAGCGTTACCGTCTTCACTGAGCTGAGAAGATACATTTACATTGCGTCGTAGATCCTTGCTGATAACATTAGCGAACTGCCAATCAACCTCGATATCTGACACTTGTGATAAAGGAATATTATGGCCAGTTTGCTGTAAATAGATATTGATACTCTCGAGCTTTTCTACCGTGACCCTATAATGGTTAAAGTCTCTCATGATAATACTAATATTATCCTTACCCTCTCTTTACTTACCCACATCAAATCCAGTCAGTGCTGTCCTAATCGAGACAGCAATGTCTTGGTTAGATAGACCTACATTTTGAGTTTTAAAGGGGGTTTATAACTATGACTATTTTTTTGTCTTTGGGCCCCAATCATCTTTGACATTCTTAGAGCCAAGCTGAGCCTTGAGTTTCATTCTCACAGACTCTACTATAGTGGAGAGTTGGTCGGCGTTCTTTCCTGATATCATTATCTCAATCGGTGTTCCCTCACCAACTGCACCCAATCTCTTGACCTTCACATCTGCTGTTGGGAAAGTTGCAAAAGCGAAACTGTCCAGTTTAGCTATTACATAACCGTTGTCATCTCCATAAGATGTATTCACGAGCATGTGAGCATAGTTTGCATTGGCTTCATCAGGATTATATCTTAAATCATAGGATTCAGGCCCCTTACCGATAAATGCGAACCAATCTATAACTCCCCGAGCTCTGGTATCACTCAATTGGTGATTTTCTTCCATGAAAACCTCAGTCCTTTCAACCACCTCGGAGATGGTTTCTGATCTACTCCCCTAAGGAAGTTTGATGTCGGCAGTAATCAAGTTTCGCTCAGAGTCTGGAAAAAACAGGAATGGGATCTTTCCAAACAAAATAAGTGAACCAAGAAAGACACCCATGACCGCAACTATAGAAATCACTTTAAAATCTAATGCTACATTGATCAATTTATTGTAATAGACCTTAAGTGACTCTATTACTCCATCAACAAGACTCTTACTATTATCATTTGGAGATAAAGCCTTTAGAAAATAATAGCTGAGCATGGTAATCATTGTCATAGATAAAAACCAAGAACTAACCAATTCTATGGTAATCACTACGAATAAAGGACCTACAATATCACCCATAGTCCCTTCAGCCAAGTAGAAAGACATAAAGACTACAGAGGTAGTCAAAGTTGAGATTAAAAGAGGAACAATCAATTCATCACAGGCCTCCTTGATAGCATTCCATTTATCAGCTCCATTCTCGAGTTTAACCAAAACGGTCTCTGCTACCACTACCCCATTATCAACCATCAAGCCCAGCGCCATAATCAGTGCAGCTAATGAAACTTGATTAATACCTTGATCAAAGAACCCCATAAATAAAACGGTGGCTAAAATCACCCTGGGAACTAAGGAGGCAATGATAAATCCAGTCCTAAAGCCTAAGAAAATAAGCATAACCACCAAAACCAAAAGAACTTTCTGAATAAGATTACATACAAAATTTCCTGCCTTCGAATCAATATAATAGTCTAATAATGATAGTTGTCTTAACTCAAGTCCAGCTGGTAGAGATTGGTTAAACTCAAGTAACATATCATCGATCTGTTTGCCTAACTGGACCACGTTAGCTCCATCCTTCAGAGCGATTGATAAGGCTAAGGCTCTCTTCCCATCAACTTTTATGATTTGGGTTGCAGGGTCACTATATCCTCTATGGATACTAGCAATATCCTGTAGATACAAAGACTGGCCATTTACATTACGAATGATTGTATTCTTGATATCATTGACATTGTCAAAATTTCCTGTTGGCTCAATGATAATGCGCTCACCACCAATGTTCAATTACCCTCCAGAGTATAATATGTTAGTTCCGGCCAGAATAGAATGGATCTGAGAAGCGGTTATCTCAAGACTCGCCATCTTAGCATTATCGAATTCAAAGAATATTTGTCCTATCTGATCACCTCCAATCTCAACCTTGGAAGCTTCCTCTAAAGCAATAATCTAATCCCTTATCTCATCGGCAACTTTTTTAAGCTCAGCATACTGAAACTCCAAATCTCCACGGTCATCATTATCTGAGATCAGACCTAACATGATACCATAAATGACACCAACGTCATCGTCCTTAAGGTTATAGTCCACTCCATCAGGAAACTCGATAGTATTAAGCTTCCTCCTTATCCTATCCCAGATTGCCTGTAATTCGGAAGCGGCTACTTCATTTTTTAAACTTATAGTCGCAACTGATAAGCCTGATCTGGATTGAGTAGTGATTTCTTAGAGTTCGGGTATTTCTTGAATTTTTTCTTCTACTTTTCGACTGACTAAATTCTCGAAACGCTCTGGACTTGCACCAGATAATTTGGATACTACAGAGTCTACTCTTTCTGTATATGGAGGCATACTATTCTGTGGCAAACTGAAATATGTCGTTAACCCTAATGCTGCAAAAAGAACGAATATAGATATAGCTATTCGGCTTCTTTTGATAGTAAATTCAGTAAGATTCATATGTTACTACTTTTCGTTCTATAACATTACAGACATACCATCCTGGAGTACATTCAAGCCTGCACTTGCCACAAGCTCTCCTTCCTTAACTCCTTCCAACACCTCAAAACCATAATCATTTAATAACCCCAAACTGATAGGCCTTTTATTTCAAACATAACTGTCATTCTCTTTGTTTCACACCTGTCCATAGATCCATTGTCCATCTTTACCAACTGCACTGGGTGGTCCTATTTTAGCTTTTTCACTGTGTCGTTTATCATCATACTGAAATGTAGCTGTAGCAGGCATCCCTGGACGAATTCGTTCATCATCATCTGTCAATCTAATAGTTACAGGATATGTACTTACAGCGGAGCTGTAATCAATCTCATGAACTCTGCCATGAAGAATCGCTCCAGCTAATGAGTTAAAGACAACCGTTACTTCCTGATTGTACTGGATCGAAGCAATCGCCCCTTCTGGCACACCTGCCTCTATGTCTGGATTGACAATAGAGTTAATCTCTATAATCTGACTTCCCTGATTTACAACTTCATTTGGCTCTACATTAATGGCGGTTATCACCCCATTAAATGGAGCAGTCATCTCAATATAGGCGACTTGATTTGATGCGTTTGGTGATTGTTTTCAGAAGACTCACTTGAGGCCTTAGCCGCTTCTATTTGACTAAGCGATGCTTTATAACTCTCATCTCCACTGAGATATGCAGATTTAGCTTGTTCGAAATCACTTAAAGAAATACTATTAGTCTCATATAATTTTTCATATCGTTGATAATTGGACTCTGCGTTTATCAGATTTGCTTTTGCACTCTCCAGTTGGGCTCGAGCATTCTCAATTTGAGCGTTGGAACTATGGATACTGGCTAATGACAAGTCGTAATTCACTTGATAGTCAGTATCATCCAGCTTAGCCAGCACGTGATCTCTCCTTACTAAATCACCAACTTTTACATAGATATTGTCGAAAATCCCACTCACTTTGAAGCTTAGGTGGGCCATACGCTGTGCCTTGGCAAGACCAGTATAGCTGTGCTCTCCAATAATATTGGTACTTCCCACAGTTACATACTTAACTGGACGAAGTACCTGTGTGGCTTCTTGTTCTTCTCCTCTACCCCCACATGCACAGCACAATAAAAGCTCGAAAGGAAACACTCGCATTAATTTATTCATTCTTCTTTATTTCGGTGATGAAATCAAAATAGTCGATGATAAACTGCTGTCTTTCTTCCTCATCAGTCAGCAGATAAATATTATTGGTCAATTTTTCAATGGTTAAGGCATCTATGATGAATTGATATCTCGAGGAAACCTCACCAAATTGAGCGGATAATGCATTATTCTGTGCATCCAACAGTGTTACAATATTACTCACCCCTTCCTTATATAGATCTTGAACAATCTTCAGATATTGATTACTCGAAGTTTCGGCTTGTTGACTGAATTTAATCTCATTAAATGAGTTAGCTAAGTTCTCTAAGGATATTCTGATATTAAAAGCAAAGGTTAATTCTAAATCTGATTTGCTCAACTGTAATTGATCAATAAGAATCTCATCCTTCTGAATTTTCTTATTTCTTAATTGACCTTGAAATATAGGAAGCGATGCATTGAGAGCTATATTCCATGTAAGAATTAAGGGATCTACTCCAAACTCGCCCAATTGATCATCTGAAATTCTCGTACCATATCTACCAAATACCTTGTCCAAATTGCCCTTTTATACCAGCTGTGGTTGATAGAGACTGCGTTTATGTGAGAGAGGTGAGCGTTTTTGAGCCTCAATAACATAACCAAGTTATTTTAGCTCTGGTGCTCTTTCATAAGTCCTATGAATTAAAAAATTGGCAAACTCTAAGAAATCATAGTGATTGGTAATGCCACCTCGAAGCTTATTTTGTGATAGAAACAAAATATCATTAAAGTCCTCGATATCCTATAGAATTAGATGACGATCGAGAGAAATATTTAGTAAGGTATTAAAAGATATCATCCCCTGTTCTAATACCGTAGCTGCATCATCCAAAGAGATTTTATTGAGTGCTAACTGAGACTCAAATCCATAGACATCCGCCAAGCTAACAGTTCCTATGTTTGCTTTGGTTTTGACAATGTTCAAATTCTTCGAGGTAGTTTGAACATTATTATTTTGAATATTGAGATTCGCGTGAGTCTGCAGTAATCTTAGGTAAGCCGTACAAACATCCAACACTAAATCCAATTGGAGGGATAATAACCCTTGTTTTTCAGATTCCAATAGCATCTTTTGAATCGATACGTTCGCATTAGCAGGTTCCGAGTAGAGCACTTGATTCACTTGGAAATTCCCACTCCATTCTGTCTGTGGTGTAAGCTGATTGGCCGCAGCCAATAACTGTGCGGACCTACTGTCTAAATTCAATACACTTGAACTGAGTTCACCGTTGGGTCTAAGGTTTGATTGTGCTATCCTTATTTCCGTATTCTGAATCTCTCCGTTCTTCTTTTCTGTCAGGTAATTCAAGTTGTTTTCAAGTGCATGGGCAACTGCTGATTCAATCGTATAATGCACATTTCTTTTTGGGATGATAGCAATCATACTTGCCTTACTTAATACCCCGAAAGAAGGATAAATATCAATCTGCTCCATAGTTGCAGCGTTAATCACAAAGTCCTCTTTAAGACCACTGATCTGTACTGGAAAGTCTTTTGGGTTTTGACCTTCCAAAATCTTCATCACATTCAGCGCAATCCTTCGGGCGTATACGCTGATATACTCTGAGGGTGAAATAGATACTAATACGCCTTTCTCGACATCAGTTCGACCAATTAGACTCAACGAGAGAAGTCCCAATTCATTGATCAAACTAATTAATAAGTCATTATATGACTCATTAGCATATAGATTCGGAAGAAAGTAAATCGTATCGACATCATAATCTAACTACTCTACGTCATACGCTGGACCGGATGAAATAGACACAAATTGTGTATTAAAATCTATAGAACAAGATGCAATTAATGGTTCTATCCTTGATTTGAGCAACGGATCAGCAAATACACCCAACTTCTTGAACGGGATAAATCACCTGAAAAACCTCTAAGTCTCGTTCTACATTTAACGGACTCACTACGTAATTGTAGTTATTTATACCTGTTGTAGTCCTCTCCGATCGTTCCAAAGATATTCCTGCTAAGGAAGGAACAGGGTTATCATCCATCTGTGATAAGACATCCGAGGCTCCAAAACCTAAAGTTATAATGACCTCAGAACCGTCAATCATCGCATTACTAAAAATCGTGCTAAGCTCGCCGTCTTGCTCGTTAGAACTCTATAGTTAATGACATACTGATTCTCGAGTAAGGCATTGATCTCGCTCTGGATCAATTGTAAAAATAAAGAAGTCTCTCTATCTACATAATGTACTATTGTGATATCCGCTTGTTTATCCTGCCCTGACATTCCAACTGCTAAGCAGAACAGACTAATAAAGACAAGAATCATCTTGATACTAACATTATTGGGTATTAACAGCGTCACTCTTTGGAGTATAGGACTATACAATAGCTGCCAAGATAGACATAATCCATTATGCTGTTATAATTATGATCTTGCTAATGTGCGAGGTGATCATTCTAAACCTGTGGAATAAATAAAACGCTCCAATCTCTCTGCATCTCATATCAATTAGTCAGCAAACAATGGCGGCCTCATTTCATCATATTCAGTTATTGATTGATAAGCATGCGCAAATGATAGAATTGGAGCTTCTTGATAAAGGTTTCCGATAAAAGTGATACTCGTAGGATATCCATCCTTATCCAATCCTGTAGGAACTGTGACTACAGGGTGTCCTGTCAAATTAGTGATTAGAAGCTGACGACCACCAAAAGTCGGCGCAATAATCACATCATAATCTTGAAATAAATCATTTACTTCATTGATGAGTAACCTACGAAATCTATTTGCTTGAAGGTATTCTACCGCTGGAATAAACCTGGATTGTCTTAGGGAGTTTGCTCGAGAACGCTTTGATTGCTGCACCATCTTATTAACCTCTCCTGACCTGACTATATCATCGAACATAGCACCAGCTTCCGCACGGAGTATGATATCAAAAGCAGCAAAAGGATATTGCTGTGGCAATGATATAGGAGTAGGAACGATACCCATAGAATCCAACAGCAGCATAACTCTATCAAGATTCTCCTTAGCATCACTGGTATCAGATTCAATCAGATCTTGGAGACAGGCAACCTTTAATGTTGAAATATCAGTGTCTGAGCGATAGTCAAACCCTACTTGTTGGGTAGTTACATCAAGTGAGTCCTTGCCTCTGATAACTTCGAATACAATGCTACAGTCCTCTGCAGATCGGCACATTGGGCCAACTTTATCCATTGACCAAGACAAGCTCATAACTCCATTTCTACTGACTCGACCATATGTGGGCCTTAGCCCTGTAATCCCGTTCCTATTACTAGGTGAAGTAATAGAGCCTAAAGTTTCGGTGCCTAAAGAAAAAGCCACTAAGCCTGCAGCTGTTGCCGATCCAGGACCAGCCGAAGATCCACTGGCTCCCTGTAGGGTATCCCAAGGATTCTTAGTTTTCCCGTCAAACCAAACATCCCCTCTGGCCAAAGCTCCGGTCGTTAACTTAGCTACCAGAACCGCGCCTGCATCATTCAATTTTTTGATGACTGTAGCAGTATAGTTTAGGTTTTGGTCTTTATATGGCATGGCACCCCAGGTCGTTTTATAGCCTTCTACTGCCATAAGATCCTTAGTTCCATATGGTATCCCTTGTAATAATCCTCTATCAATACCTTGCCAAAACTCTTCATCGGCTTTTGCGGCTTGCACCAAGGCCAATTCTTCTGTAATAGTAATGGCGCATTCCAGTACGGGATTATATTCTTTTAATCGTTGCAGATAAATGCTTGTCAATTCCAAAGAGCTTAGTTGATCTGATCTAAGTAAATAGGCGAGCTGTGGTATCGTACAATATGCTAATGCTGCATTACTCTGAGGCCTGGTGAATTCTGTCAGATCAGATACACTAAACAAGTTATTAATCTGTGGCAACTCAAAACCATCAGGATGATGATCAAAAACAAGAGCTGGCAATGTTTCAAACGGAAGATAATAGGATCTAAGTGAATCATATCCACTTAGATTTCGATCCAAATAGCTCCGCATCGTATCTATATATTCACTCTTGAAATCCAAGTCTATAAGGGCCTGAGCATGCTCAACTTCTCTTTGACTGATTTCATCGTCAGCATTAGAGGAACAAGAAAAGACACCTAAAGAGATCAGACTTATTAAGACAATTATAAAATCACCTAACTTCTGATTTATCATGGTCTTAGACTATCCATTGGCCGATCTATTAATATCTGGACTCCCATTGACTTACCCATTTTATTAATTTCCTTTAAACTCTTCATAAATAATTGATCTAAGTCATTGAGTTCTTTAGTTAGCTCTGCACCAACGGCCTCCTTCACATCCATGGCTTGATCTGTAGGTGGATAATCTCCTCTCTGCTGATCAGCCATAAGGAAAGCCAGTCTATTATTAATCCTTATTCCATAGTTTAGCGGATCTTGACGACTCTGATTTTTAGTCATATGGATGTTATTCTCAATTACACCCATCTTTTCGTCGAGCTTATTAGCTAACATCAGTAAATCATCATACTGCTCCTTGTCATCATACTTACGCTTAAAATAATTTATATCCTCTCGGATGCTTCTGATATCTATGATCGCTTGATGTGACTCACTGACCAAATCTCTGACCTCTAATAAGAAATCTCGCTGCTTCACATACTCTTCATCAGTTGTTTTCATCCTTGGATCCTTATCAATATCAAACTCTACTTGAGATTCTTTATCTTCAATCTTAAGTGTAGCGATATATTGACCTGGTATGGCCTTAGGTCCTCGATTTGGTGATGAGTATAGAATCATTCCATCAAATTCTTTAAACCCATCATACCTCATATCCCAAACAAATCGATTTTCCTCTTCCTTGACGTTAAGGCGGTGCTTTTTCCCCTTGGCATCTGTGCTAAAACATCTGATTAACTCCCCAGCCATATCAGTTATTTCTAAGGAAACCGTCTTCTCAGGCTCATAATCTTTTATGAAAAAATTAAATAATACGCCATTAGGATGATTCTCTCCGACGAGACGAGTATTGGATCGACCCCAGCCTCCACTTTGTGCCATTCGATAGGCAGGCTTAGGTTTATATAGATGATGACTTTTAGCTACAATCTCATCACTGATCTGCCTTAGAGGACCCAAGTCGTCTATCATCCAAAAGCTGCGACCATGTGTTGCGGCAATAAGGCTCTCTCCCTTGATATGTACATCTCTGATTGAAACGATCGGTAAGTTAAGCTGGAAGGATTTCCAAGACTTGCCATCATCAAAAGATACATACATACCCCACTCAGTACCTGCATATAGGAGTCCAGGTCTTACAGGATCAACCCTTACAGATCGAGTGTAATGGTTGGGGGCTATTCCATTAACAATCTTTGTCCAGGTCTTACCATAGTCTTTCGTCTTATAAATATATGGTGCATAATCCCCAAACTTATAATGAGTGGCTGCCAGATAAGCTCCACCTTTGACATGAGGATTGATATCTATGCAATTCATCATATTCAGCTTAGGAGATCCTGGGGGCGTTACCTCATCCCAAGTCTTACCATTATCTCGACTTACATGCACTAATCCATCGTCACTACCCGTCCAAATAACCCCTGGCTCCACTGTGGATTCGGCGATAGCAAATATATTAGCGTAGAATTCTGCTCCTGTATTATCCTGAGTGATTGGACCACCAGATGATCTAATAGTCTCTGGATCATTTCGAGTAAGATCAGGGCTCAACAACTCCCAAGATTGCCCTTCATTAGTGGTTACATGTACATGGTTAGATGTCGCATACAGTCGATTAGGGTCATTAGGACTAAACATCACTGGAAAATTCCAATTGAATCGATACTTCATCACCACAGCTCCTGAACCTGCTGGATTATCTGGATACACATTGACAGATCTGGTTTGACCTGTTCTATGATCCTTACGCATCATATACCCTTTGTAAGTTCCACCGTATACGATATCGTTATTCTCTGGATCAGGTGCTAAATGAGCACTCTCTCCTCCTGCAGTTGATTCCCAGTGAGCCTCAGATATGGACGATCCCGAAGATCGATGAAGAATGCGTACAGTGCTGTTGTCCTGTTGAGCTCCGTATATCCTAAATGGGAAATGATTATCAGTACTTACTCTGTAAAACTGTGAGGTCGGTTGATTATGATATGTTGTCCAATTCGCTCCAGCATCAAAGCTCACCTGGCCTCCCCCATCATCAGCAATACCCATACGTTCGTTGTTATTAGGATCGATCCAAAGATCATGATGATCTCCGTGAGGTGTATCAATATCCTCAAATGTTTTTCCCCCATCATTAGATCTGAGGAAGTCCACATTCAATACATATACTCTATCAGCATTCTCAGTATCTGCATAGATCCTACTATAGTACCAAGCCCGTTGACGTAGTCTTCGATCTGCACTGGTCTTGATCCAAGTTTTTCCCGCATCATCAGATCGAAATACGCCACCGTTTTCAGCTTCTATAATCGTCCATACTCTGTCCGAATTGACAGGTGAAACCGTAACTCCTATGATACCTAAAGTACCTTCTGGAAGTCCAGGTCGATTAGTGATCTGCTCCCAATTGTCTCCACCATCAGTACTCTTCCAGAGGTTGCTTCCCGGCCCTCCGCTATCCATGCGATAACCGTTTCTCTTTATCTGCCAGGTTGAAGCATAGAGTATACGGGGATTATTAGGATTGAAAGTCACATCAACCGCCCCAGCCTTATCGCTCATATAAAGTACCTTATTCCAGCTCTTACCTCCGTCAGTTGTTTTGTACAAACCTCTTTCCTGATTAGGTTTCCATAAATTTCCCATAGCCGCCACATAAACTATATCAGGATTAGTGGGATGGATAATCATCCTACCAATATGTTCAGTTCCTTTTAATCCGATGAAGGTCCATGTCTCTCCTGCATCCGTTGATTTCCAGAGACCATTACCTGATGAGACATTGCCTCTGACAGTTTGCTCTCCCTCTCCAACATATATTACATTGGGATCGCTCTGCGATACTGCCACAGCACCAATAGATCCTCCGAAAAAACCATCAGAAATACAAAACCATGTATTCCCTCCATCTTTAGTCTTCCATACGCCTCCTCCAGCAGTACCGATATAATAGACATTGGGATTGGATGCTATACCCGCCACAGTTCCAGCTCGTCCACCTCTGAATGGCCCAACTAAGCGCCATTGCATAGTATTATAAAAGAATTCGTCGTAGTCTACAGTAAATGTTGATCGTTTTTGTGCCCGTACTTCCGATATACCAAAAACAATAGAAAGCACGAGAAGAATATAGATATGGATTCTCATTACAGGATTGATTTTTATATAGTTAATGATACAGAATTATCGAGAAATACTAAGGCTTAAAAGCATATTTATAAGCCACAATACCAAATCCGCTTAACCTTAGTAATAGAAATTAAACCTATCTTGATCTGAGTTTAATCTAAAGCGTATGAGTCCAGAAGAAACCTTTCAAAAACTAAACTTAACCCTTCCAGATGCACCAAAGCCGATGGGTGTATATAAACCATTTTTGATCGTAGGAAATATAGCCTATGTCAGTGGTCACGGCACTCTGAAGCCTGATGGCAAACTGATCATTGGCAGAATAGGTGCGGACATGGATATTGAGGCTGGAAAGCAAGCTGCTAGACAAGTTGGATTAGCCATATTAGCAACACTGAAGGATAATCTACCTAGTCTTGATCATATTGACAGAGTCATTAAAGTACTCGGTATGGTCAATGCCACCAGCGATTTTGAAAAGCACCCATATGTGATAAATGGTTGCAGCGAACTGTTTGCAGAAATCTGGGGCCAAGAGAAAGGCGTAGGTGTACGAAGCGCAGTTGGAATGAGGACACTGCCAGATAATATCCCAGTAGAAATAGAAGCACAATTCTTGTTAAAGTCATGAAGTGGTACGAGCTAACTAATCCTAACTTTCTCGACACTCCTGCATTAATGGTTCATCCTAATCGGATCGTATCCAATATCAATCGAGCAAAAGAAATAGTAGGAGATATCAATAGATTACGCCCACATGTGAAAACTCACAAAATGCTGGAAGTAGGTAAACTTCAAGTGGAGCAAGGGATCAAAAAGTTTAAATGTGCAACTCTTGCTGAAGCCAAGATGATGGCACAAGCTGGAGCGGAAAATATTCTTATCGCCTATCAATTGGTAGGTCCTCGTCCGACACAACTCTCCAAACTCAAACTGAAATACTCAGACACAACATTTTCTAGTTTAGTTGATAGCAACTCAGGAGTAGATAATCTCGCAAATGTGGCTCTAGGACATCAACAGATGTCAGTATATATTGATCTAAACTTGGGACATCACAGATCTGGAATCCAACCGGGTGAAAGTCTAAATGAATTAATCAATTACATACGAAATCAAAAAAACGTCAAACTGATTGGTTTTCACGGATATGATGGACATATCAGAGATGAGGATGTTGACAGGCGTATCAATCAAAGTGATTCTGCCTTCGAAGCCTTACAGCCGTTTCTGGATAAACACCCAGATCTATTATTAGTCGCTGGTGGTAGTCCGACCTTTGC
The DNA here is from genome assembly GCA_902609095.1 of uncultured Bacteroidota bacterium. Lineage (GTDB taxonomy): Bacteria > Bacteroidota > Bacteroidia > Chitinophagales > Saprospiraceae > GYS-P2D. Next base: position 67,016 of record CACLQQ010000001.1, read on the forward strand.
AGTCCACTCTAGATATAGCAACAGAGATTCAAGCCCAGGAACCTTTGTCTTTTGGGATCATGGCTATGAATCCAAATTTCCGCAATATCAGTTCCAATATGCAGCCGTATTAGGTACTCGAGTGATATCTAAGTTAGATAATAGAACTTTTTGCTTTGACCTCGGGTATAAACATGTGGCAGCAGAGGGAGCTCATCCTCAGATCATCTTCTTTGACACGCCAAAATATCAACAGCAGATACATAGTGAAGAACACTTGACAGTCAAGTTCGAAGAAGACATGCAACTTCAAGTTGGTGATATTTTATATGGTGTGCCACGTCATATTTGCCCCACTGTGGCACTATATCCAGCTGCACACGTTGTTCGAGATCATGAGATTGATACCAGTTGGGAAGTAACCGTTCGTAACATAAGTCTATAGCTATGACCCAGCCAAAAATCATTGATGCCCATCTGGATTTGTCTATGAATGCCATAGAGTGGAATCGAGATCTAAGGATGACCACATCTCAAATCAGAACTATTGAAGCGGGCATGACCGATAAGCCTGATCGTGGGAATAGTACTGTCTCATTCCAGGAGCTCAAAGCTGGAAATATCAGGCTCTGTGTCGCAACGATGATCGCAAGATATATGAAGCCAGGACATCCTCTACCAGGATGGAACTCCCCATCCCAAGCTTGGGCTCAGACTCGTGCACAGCTCTCTTGGTATCAAGAAATGTCTCGATTGGATCACATTAAACCAATAGCAGGTATATCAGAATTAAATAGCCATTTAAACGACTGGGACAATCTTGATTCTAAGACGCCATTAGGATACATATTAAGCTTAGAAGGTGCAGACTCTGTAGTCACTCTGGATCATCTATACATCATGCATTCAGAAGGATTAAGGGCTATCGGGCCAGCTCATTATGGGCCTGGAACCTATGCCTATGGTACTGATAGTGATGGGTCTATTGGAACCAAAGGGCGTGAATTAATACATACGATATCAGAACTTAACTTAATCATGGATGTGACGCATCTCTCTGATACATCCTTCTGGGAGGTGCTCGATTGTCATCAAGGACCTCTATGGGCCAGCCATTCAAACTGCAGATCCTTAGTCAATCATAATCGACAATTCACTGATGAACAAATTCTGACCATTATTGAAAGAGGTGGTGTTATAGGTATTCCTCTCGATGCATGGATGATGATCCCTAATTGGAAGCGTCAAGTATCGACACCTGAATTGACAGGAGTTTCTCTTAGTCATATGATCGATCATATGGATCATATCTGCCAATTGACTGGCAGCTGTGATCATATAATGATTGGAACCGACCTTGATGGTGGTTTTGGAACGGAACAATGTCCTAAGGACTTGGACACTATCGCTGACCTCCAGAAGTTGCCAGCATTACTCATTAATAGAGGCTATAATTCCAATGATATTAAAGGGATATTATCAGGTAATTTTTTAAGATTTATACGGAGGGCTTGGGCTTAGTGCTGAATGGTGGATCTTTCTGATTTTCTTTTCATTGAAAGAAATGAATAATATTTAATTTATAGATTAGAATCATAGATAATCACTCTTGTCAGTATTACTATTGTTCATTTAGCTTAGCCCGAAAGAACGGAAAATACAAGCCTGTATATCTTTGTGAACGTTTATCAGGAGATCGAAGCTTAAACCTTATAAAACTCGAACTCTCTCAAGTTTAGCAGACGAGGACGACTTTGTAACGCTTCTACATTCCTAGTTCTCTAAAAGCTATAAGGCCATTCCCTCTTTTATGCTATCCATCCAAGTGAAATATTAAAAACACAACAAAATAGAAAATACCACTCTATTTACCTAAAGCATCAAACCGTTCCTTCAACTCTTTATAACGCTCATAAGCATGTTTACCAGGCTTTTGGTCAGCCCGACCGAGCATGGAGTTGAGATAGGAGATCTGATCTACAAGTTTCGGAAGCATATAGATACCCTCATCAGTCTTGAGTATGTCTAACTGTTTTTGGATATTAACTAATAGTTCTTTATGCTCTTTCGGTTTACCTTTTAGGCTCTTTTTCTCCTTACTAAGATTATCTTCCAACTGTCGCGCTGAGCTCAGAAGAACCATAACATCCCGATGTAACGCAATCTGCTCAGCTATTTCATCGGTACTCACATGTTCTGCTGACCGTGGATCCATCATAAGTTCTAAGGATTGTTCATGGATCTGTCCGCCGGCAGTCATCCGAATCGTATAAGATCCAGGTTGGACCAAAGGGCCATTCTTGTATCTGCGAGATTTAGTCTTATGCCATGGGCCTATCTGTCTCATATCCCAGTGATAACGATTTAATCCAGCATCTGTACTCAGTGAATTATCTACGATATACTCAACCTCATTCAATGACATATTTTCATTAACCTCTTCAGTAATCTTTATGGTATCACTGCGCAGCATGGTTATCACTTCGCCTTTGTTATTGATTATTTCTATCTGCACCTCATTAATCGAATCAGCTAAATAATAGTCAATGATAGCCGATGGTCTCGGATAATCAGGGGTACGACTACCACGAGCACCAGAAGGATATCTATGTCGCATCGTTTTCTCAGGTTTATATAGAGCTGTTTTAGAGTCATTCGTCATTTGACCAACCACAGAAGCATTCTCTAAAACCCAAAATCCTCGACCCATAGTAGATAATACAATATCTCCTCTGTGTACTTTGAGATCTGTAATCGGGGTGATTGGCAGATTTTGCTGAAACGACATCCAGGTTTCGCCATCATTCATTGACATGAAAACTCCATATTCTGTGCCGGCATATAACAAACCTTCTTTATCTGCATCTTCACGAACAACTCGTACTGGATAATCTGCAGGAATACCGTTATTACCTAATGTCAAGAGTTTCCAGGAACGACCATAGTTATTTGTTCTGTAGATATAGGGCTTCCAATCCCCCAGTTGATATCTCAATATGCAAACATAAGCCTTAGCGGGATTATGAGGCGAGGGCTCTACTGCATCTACCCTACCACCAGAAGGCAATCCTTTGGGAGTCACATTAGACCATTTTTCTCCACCATCACGAGTAACATGTATCGGTCCATCATTAGCTCCTACCCAAATCAATCCTTCTTCTATCGGGGACTCTCTGATTGCATATATCGTACTATAGAATTCCTCACCAGTGATATCTCTCGTAATCGGTGATCCTGAGATAACTTGCTTATCATCTTCAAACGCTGTCAAATCTGGTGATATAGTTTCCCAAGTCACACCATCATCCATAGTCTTGTGCACATACTGAGAGCAATGATAAACCACATCTGCATTATGGGGCGAGACATGTATCGGTGACACTCGCTGAAATCGATATCTCAAGTCTTTAGGATTGTGGCCGTACATATTAGAGGCACCGACATAATATGCCTTTTCTATACCTGTTGTCTTATCATAGACGCCAAAGCGCCCCTTACAATTAGCATACACTATATTGTGATTGCCTGGCTTAGGTACTGCTGGACCTGTTTCGCAGCCCCCAGTATTCATGATATATCCGATTCCTGGAGCTTGAATGCCGTATGGAGCTTGAATAGGAACCGCCACCGTGGATGAGTTATCTTGTTGCCCACCGTAGACCCAATAAGGGTATTGATCATCAACTTCTACTTGATATATTTCTGCTGTAGGCTGATTAAACTGAGTGGACCACGTTTCGCCACCATTGAATGTCACATTGGCTCCTCCATCATTCGCTTGAATGAATAAATCGGGATTGTTTGGATTGATCCACATATCATGATTATCACCATGAGGCGGTCTCATACGACTCCAATTCACACCACCATCCGTAGATTTGTAATATCCTGTTGCCAGTCCATAAATAATATCTGGATTAGTTGGGTCTACTCGAATATTGGTATAGTAGAATGGACGAGTTCTGATTCCTCTATGACTGGAGACTTGCTCAAACGACTCTCCTTGATCAACAGACTTATATAATCCCCCTGCTTTATTAGGAGCCTCTACTAAAGCATAAACAATTCTCGAGTCTGCAACACATGTAGCCACATCAATTTTACCTATCAACTTACTCGGCAATCCTTGCTCCACTTTATCCCATGTCTTTCCTGCGTTGATTGATTTATACAGGCCTCCTTCTTCCACTGTACCTCCACTGATGATTGTCCAGGGCTTTCGATGTGCTTTCCAAGCTGTAGCATACAGGATGTTCGGATTACTGGGCATAAACTCAATATCAGAGAATCCTACTTCTTCAGATCGGTATAATATCTTCTCCCATGACTTGCCCCCATTTGTGGTTTTGTAAATGCCACGATCTACATTAGGATTAAAGGCCTGACCTATTACTGCGACATAGACCACATTATGATTATTGGGATCTACTCTTACAGCACCAATTTGCCCTGTTTTCTCCAATCCAACATGGATCCAGTTCTCACCACCATCTATAGACTTGTATATCCCTTTGCCAGCAATAACATTACTCCTCAATCCGTCAGATCCAGTTCCTACATAGATGATATTAGGATCGTTTTGAGCTACAGCTATTGCCCCGATCGAGGGCGTTTCAAAAAATCCATCTGATATGTTATTCCATGAGGTTCCATAATCATCAGTCTTCCAAACTCCTCCTCCTGTAGCTCCCAGATAAAATACGGACGGCTGTGATGCAACTCCTGCTACAGCTGTAACTCTCCCTCCCCTATAAGGACCCAATTCTCGATACTCCAGAGCTTTAAAATTTTGAGCAACTGAGAATTCGGTAATAAAAAGCAAGATTACAAAAGGGAATATCTGATAAATCATACTAAATTGATTTTTAGGTAAGATAGGATTTATCATTAATTCCATTGGCATCAGCTTGCTCGATCGCATCTCTATAGCAATAAAAAAAGCGGTTAGGACGCTTTACCTAACCACTTTGGTTCAAAATTCAGTTGATCAAATATTAATCTTCAATCGGTGGTGCACCAGCTGCATCTAACCGCTCTCTCAATGTTATGATCTTAGCCGCAGCAGATTCTATATCTGCCTTAATTCCTGATAGTTGGCCGACTGCTCGGTTAAAGGCTTTGATATGATTACCCGTAGGCCCATATGTTCCTCCAATGGCTACCCAACCGATCAGATTAGCGTCTCCTGGTGTAGGCTGCTGCTTCTCACCTATTTCTCTCTTACTTTTATTACCGTTCATGCGTACGTTAAGGAGTCTAAACTCTTCTTTAAGGGCATTGATATCACTCATAAGCCCATATGATTGCTGGTCAGCTCTGCTAAATGCCGTCGTCATCGCTTTAATGATTTTTTGACTCTGAGATAACATACGGTTAGTGCTTCTAAGGTCTGCTGTGAATGCTTCATATTCTGCTCTGAATGAATTCATCTCATCATAGGATGCTCCCTGAAGAGTAGATTCCATCAATCGCTCTACCTCAAAGTTCATAGGACCATCAAGTACAGTCTCCTCTCCACCATCTATCATCGATAGTGTGACGTTATAGGTGCCAGGCGTGACCTCATAACCTCCACCACCACGAGAGCTCTCTAAATGTATAGCGCTGTTAGATGACATAGATAAATCCCAAGTAGTACGGTTCATGCCTTTAGAAGCACTACCCTTTTCTCTCATGATAACATTACCGTCACCATCTTTGATCGTGAGGTAAACTGCGCCTTGCTCTTGAGCAGTCTCGTCATCAAGAGCCTCATATCCTGGGAATGGTATATTCTTTTTATCCTTAGCAAGCTTCTTTTCAGCATCCTTACGGACCTTTTCAGCACTATCTGCCAAGCCTTCTCGCATAAAGTAGGTGAATGTAGCTCCGTAAGGTGGATTGTTAGCTTTATACTCATTATCACCCTGTCCATACATACCTTGCTTAGCAGCATACCAGTGTGCAGGTTTAGCGGGAAACAACTTTCCAGTAGTCTCCATTGTAATGTCTTTTACTCCTCTCAGGGCGCTGATATCATCTAAAATGTAGAAACCCCTACCGAATGATGCGGCTACGAGATCATCCTCCCTTCGCTGTATGGTAATATCTCGGATTGCTATAGTCGGCATTCCACTACTCAACTTAGTCCACTCATCTCCTCCATTATTACTGAAGTATACACCATACTCTGTAGCCAAATATAACAAGTTAGGATCAACATGATCCTGAACAATTCTCCAAATGAGTAGCTTCTCAGGAAGGTTATTAGCTATGCTTTTCCAAGTTTTTCCCATATCGGTACTTTTGAAAATATAAGGTTTGAAATCTCCATACTTGTGGTTATCTAAACAAGCATATACAGCACACTCATTATGAAGATCAGCACGTATGTCATTGACAAAAGCTGTATTAGGTAGATCCTTGATCTTACTGTAGTCAACATTAGTCCAATTTTGGCCTCCATCAGTAGTTACTTGAATATGCCCATCATCGGTGCCTGCGTAGAGGAGGTTTTCATTAATTGGAGACTCCCCTAATGAAGTAATCGTGTTGTAATTGGACATCGCATCGACATCCCAAGAGTTATCCCAGCTCTGCTGTTTACCCATGATAGGCAGTTCAATACGGTTCTGATTTTTAGTAAGATCGGTACTTATCGCGGTCCAATCATCTCCACGATTATCAGACCTCCACACTCGCTGAGAAGCGAAGTATATCCTTGCTGGATCATGCGCACTCACTAATATCGGTGCATCCCAATTGAATCGTTCGTACGGCTCATTTGGTCCTACCTCAGGACGTATGTATGTAGTCTCGCCTGTCTTATGATCGATTCTCCAAAGGAACCCCTCCTGAAACTCTCCATAGGTAATGTTTGGGTTACCTGGCTCCGTAGCAGACTGATGCCCATCAGCACCTAATACGACATCCCAATGTCTATTGCGGATTCCATCTTCATAAAGCGTTTGTGATGGTCCTCCATGAGATCCATTGTCTTGTGTACCTCCATAGATTCTATAGAATGGCTCAGTATCATCCACAGCAACCTTATAGTATTGAGTGATCGGTAGATTACGAGTATATCTCCAGGTCTTCATCATATCCCAAGTCTCATAGAGACCTCCATCAGTGCCCATGATGATATAATCTGGATCGTCAGCTCTCCATGCTATAGCATGTGTATCGACGTGCTTATTTTTTTCATTGATTCTTTCGTAAGTCTTGCCGTGATCCTTAGACACTAAGACATTATTGTTCATAAGGTATATCGTTCCTTCATGGTGAGGGTCGCAATATAGCTCTTGATAATAGTGCGGACCAGTTCCTCCGGAAGTCATATCTGATTGACGTGACCAAGATGCTCCTCTATTACGAGAGATGTACAAACCTCCAGTCTTTCGATCTGTTTCAATAGCTGCATATATAACGTCTGAGTTGAATGGAGAAATCGCTAAACCAATCTTGCCGAGGTTAGACATCGGTAACCCTTTGGAGGTCTTAGTCCAGGTTTCACCTCCATCAGTACTCTTATGGATACCTGATCCAGGACCCCCACCCATATAAGCTGCAACTGTTCGATGACGATCCCATGTTGCGGCATAGAGTACATCTGAATTATCAGGGTCCATGGCTACCTCTGTCACACCAGTCCACTCGTCATCTCCAAGCTTGTGTTCCCAGGTCTTACCCCCATCGGTAGACTTAAATAAGCCCCTCTCTCCTCCTTTACTCCATAGCGGTCCTTGTACAGCAACATAGATGATATCAGAGTTCTCAGGATGTACGATGATTCGAGAGATATGCTCAGATTCCTTCAGACCCATATGAGTCCAGCTGGCACCATCGTCATCACTCTTATAGATACCATCACCAAAACCTACATGGCGACCACCAACATTCTCTCCTGTTCCTACCCAAAGGATATGTGGATTTCTTGGATCAATTGTTACACATCCTATCGAATAGGTCGCCTCTCCATCAAAGATGGGTTCATAAGTAGTTCCTGCATTCACAGTTTTCCAAACGCCACCAGAACCTACAGCGATGTACATTACACTGTTATCATCAGGGTGTATGACTATATCTGCTATCCTTCCTGAAGTAATTGCGGGACCTACATTACGCCATTCCAACGCCGAGTAGGTACTTGATTTAGTTAATAGAGAATCCTTCTGCCCGACTAATTGAAAAGTTGTCAGAGCACAAAGTAATAATAGTGTCTTAGGTATGATCATTTATTTAATTGATTGTTCTGATGTTAAGGTAGAGAAAATGACTAATTGTGTCGCAGTTTTAGATTGATTTTGACTTCATATTATGAATTTGGAATTCATAACTCGTATTCAACTGCTCACTTTATAATTGTGAAATTTTTTGGTGCTACTCACCATACGTTTTACAATCCAACATACTTCATCCTTATGCAAGTATGAAATGATGAATTATGAAGCACTTGTGTCGATAAATCCTACTCACACTGAAGCCATCACTATAACGATACGATTTTAGTATCAAATAACTTCTAAGTGTCCCGCCCATTGATGGAGGAAGATCTGTCAAGGTTATCAACTGGATGATAAGGATTACGAAGAATTAGCTCTATGACAAAATACAGGGTCTCCTGCGACGAATGGTAGACGAAATCCCCGAGCTTTCTATTTCTTTCATTTTCATAGAGGGAGGTAATGATATCATGCAAGAAGGGCCAGATGAAGGGATGTAAAGCATACAAGATTTCAATGAGATCAGAGACATATTACAAGCGAGCCACTCAAACGTAACCAGACTCCTTGAGAAATTTAAGCTATACATACTCTATTATAATGGTTAGCGATCTAAGTAACATTAATATATAGCAATTACAGCAACTAATCAAACTACAGTCACCAACAAAATAATAGCGGTAGATATGAAATCTGGATACCAAAACAGCTACCTTATAGACGATGTCCAAATACAATGACAAAAAGGAGCAAGTTGTACCAAGGCGCTAGAGCATAACTCTCAAATTTCTCTATTCTTTTTACATGACTATGACTTGTACAGCAGACTTGGAAGTTCATAGTGACTTACTCAACTTATATCCAAATCCTACAAGGTGATACTTCACGTTTAAAGGAAAGATCACTGACTATACGATTGAGTTTCTATCAGTAGATGAGCATTTTTTTGTCAGTCCAGCCCAATTTGCTATTGATATAAGTAGTGTACCAGCAGGGTTAGATTTCATAAAGGTCACTACCACGGATAATCAGAAAACAGATATGCAACAATTAATAAAGTTAGGTTGATCACAAACAGACTGAAATAACTTAAAGTCGCCGATTTAATTACCTAAATTATCACATTATAAATACATAAAACTCCAATAAGACATCTAGCTTTGAAAAAGCATTAAATAAATAAGATGTCACGAGAAGTGAAGGCTCAAGATGAATCTCAGCATACTTATAGACGTAAGGAGTTTCTGATATTTTTAGGCAAGGCAACCTTAGGTCTGACGATACCTCCATTCCTTCAATAGCTGTGGGAGTACGGCCACAATCTCAAGATGTTGGAGCAGCACTAATCGAAAAACTAGATTCCTTCTTATTAAAGAATTAGCAGCGTCCAACAAAGATGATCTTCGGCTCACTAAAGGGTTAGATTACCATACCGTTCTCAAAAGGGAGGATCAAATCGGTGATACTAATACCTTTGGGTATAACTGTGACTTTGCGTGCTTTATTCCTTTGGATGATAATGATCCGACAGATGGTCTTTTATGGGTGAACCATGAATATGTCAACCCTCTATTTGTCTCTAACTATGATCATAGGGACAAAAAACAAAAAAGGACGATAGAACAGGTTGATAAAGAGATGTATAACGTTGGGGGTAGTATCGTGAGTATCCGATTAGAAAATGGAAAATGGCAAGTTGTGCATAACGATCCTCACAATAGAAGGATATCGGGTCACACTCCCATCAAGCTTAATTGGGATACAACTGTCCAAGACTCTTCAGAGGCCATCGGTACCCTTGGTAACTGTTCAGGTGGGATAACACCGTGGAATACGTTCATCACCTGTGAGGAGAACTATGATGGATTCTATGGTCAACGAGTCTATGACGAAAATAATGTAGCCTCCAAGGTGCCAAGTAAATACTATGGCTGGGATCAATTCTATGATAACCCACCAGAGCATTATGGATGGGTAGTAGAAATAGATCCAAAGGATGGTAGCGCTCAGAAGCATATTGCCCTAGGTTGATTCGCTCATGAGTGTTGTACATTATATAGATTAGATGATGGCTGAATAGTAGCCTATAGTGGTAATGATAGTACTGATGAGCATATGTATAAATTTGTGTCCTCTGAACCAAACTCCTTAAAAGAAGGGACTCTGTATGTGGCAGATACCTTAAAACGGCAAGTGGTTAGGAATGGATTGGGAATCTCAACCAGTCCTCCAAGAAAAATTGAAAGACCAAACCGAAGTCCTAATTAGAGCTCAAGAAGCTGCTAAGCTATTAGGGGCTACAGAACTCAATAGACCTGAGGATATAGAGATAGATCCAATTACGGGACACATACTAGTGTCACTGACCAGTAACTACAGAAAGAAAGACTACCATGGTTCGATATTAAAAATCGAAGAAACCGATGGAGCGTTCGACTCACTTACTTTTAAGGCATCCACGTATATCGCTGGTGGCTCTGGGAACGGTTTCTCTTGACCTGACAACTTAGCCTTCGAACACTCGGGTAACCTATGGATCACTACCGATATGTCAAGTAGTGTCATGAATAGAGCCGATAGGCCATATATGGAATTCAAAAACAATAGCTTGTTTGTAATACCTCGCTATGGTCAAGATGCTGGAAAAGTGATCAGAGTTATTACGGCGCCTTTAGACGCAAAGCTAACTGGACCATGGTTCTCACCGGATGGTACGACCTTGTTCCTGAGTGTTCAGCACCCTGGAGAGCAAACCTATGATTTGAAAAATCCTAAGAGTTTATGGCCTTTTGATAAAGACAGAATCCCTAAGCCTACTGTAGTGGCCATCACAGGAGATTTGATTGAGAAAATGAATAAACTAAATCAGCTCGAATCTATGAGCTAAGCGCTACAACACTATTCCTACCAAAGACTTGAATATGGCATAGGAGTATGCCAATGCTGAGGGCTACGATACCAGATAAAACAGTTCTGTTTTTGGTAATAAACCATATATCTTATGCCATACTATCATTATATCATCATATAGATTAAGTGATAAGGGCTATAATCCTCTCAGATCTTCCTATGTATCAGATTCATTGATTCATAATCACAGGTATGTTATGTGAATCATTCATCCTGAGTCCTTAAACGAAACAAATACCGCGCTACCCTGTCCTTCATATACTATCCCAACTCACGAATTAAATATAAAGAACTGACCTCCTAAATCGAGATCAAGCAGTGCCTCTAAAGAATTAGAATAGCCTCCCTGAGGCACATAAACCATCTCAGTGGCGAATACCTTGATATCCTGAAACGCTCCCAAAAGATTGGAAAGAGTCAAACTGACGGTTGTACTCGCAGCACCATTTCCGTTAGATGACCTTCTAATGATCACTCCAACATTATCAGAAGATGCTTTCTCATGATAACCTGTTCCTGTAGTCGCAATGCTAATGTTAGCATGTATCCATGCTGGACTGCCATTGGGCACTTGCTTAACAAACACCCATGCGGCATCATTTAACTCAGAAGTACTGTACCAACTGTTATCCCATAATATGTCAAAGGTGACCATATTATTACTGCGAGAGACATTAGATATCTGCAGATTATTAGCAGAGATCTCACTGATGAATATATAGGCGAGTACAATAATAGAAAATAGTGGAAGTTTCATTGAACTGTGATTTATAATCTTAAAGTTCTGAACTTATATTATACCAAAATATCACTCAGGTGGGAGCTTTTTTTTGTCTTGATTTCTTTATTTGAGGGCATTATATACCTAAAAGCCATAACATTACTAAATCGATTCAGCTTAGTATTATATAATAACAAACCGGAGGGTGTATCAAAAGCCAATACCAAGGATTTAATCACAGCTCAGATCATATCTGATTAATTGATACCTTATCAGGTAGAAAGCCTCCTGAAGATTACGTAAATTCAGAACTATGTATTTTGTAGAAGAACCAGTCAGTGTCTTACTCATATTATGCCTGACCGTCTTACTTGCCATCCAAGCAGGTAAAACTAAAATTGGTAAACAACTTGGTGCCGCTTTACTATCAATCCTATTTACAGCGATTGTTGCCAATATAGGCCTTATACCGTCGGCATCTAATAGTATAGCGTTGTATGATATGATATTCATGTATGTAGCTCCTATATCCATATTCTACCTCTTACTTGATGTAAACCTGACATCAATCCGAAAAGCTGGGCTACCCATGATCGGATTATTCTTATTAGGTTCTATAGCAACAGTTGCAGGCATAATGCTCTCATGGTATATCATCAATCCAGCAACTGTATTAGGTGACGATGGACGAATTATCGCAGGCATGCTCACGGGGACCTATACTGGTGGCAGTGTAAACTTCAATGCCATAGGCATCGAGTATGGCTTCCAAGAAAAAGGAGTCTTATATGCTGGGACCATTGCTGTCGATAATGTTGTCACTACTCTATGGATTATAGTAACTCTTACGATACCCGCTTTGATGAATCGATTCTGGCAAGGAAATATCAATGCTAAAAAAGAGGATAATATGATTAAATCTGAAGAACTTACTGAGTCAGGTATAACATTAGAATCTCTTGCTTGGCTATTATTTATCGGTTTAGCAGCCTTCTATGGTTCAGAATTATTATCGACACTGCTACCTCAGATACCTTCTATTCTGATTCTATCTACCATTGGAATTATATTGGCACAGACTCGATTCATCTCCAATCTAAAAGGAAGTCAAGACTTAGGGCTCTACTTGGTATTCCTGTTCTTAGCTGTAATTGGAGCTTATTGTGAGTTGAGTGCAGTGGTTAATCTCGGAGAGATTGGAACAACCTTATTATTGTTCACGGTAATAGCGGTAATGATTCACGGACTCATCACCATAGGAATCGGTGGATTGATCTATCGCGACTGGCAGATGATAGCAATAGTCAGTCAAGCGAATGTCGGTGGGGGTACCACGGCCATTGCATTGGCTGAGACCTTTGAGCGTAAGGAACTAGTACTACCAGCCATATTAGTTGGTACGCTTGGTATTGCCATGGGCTCTTATTTAGGCTTCGGAGTGATCTACTTATTATCATAATAGAACTTAGGAGCTTACATCATATCGCGATCGTCTGTGCACATTATGAATGTTGTAAATCCTTTTACGCGGACATATTGGGACTCACCATAAAACGAGAGGTATAACGAGCAGAGTGAGACTCTTAATAATTGGAGTCCTCTTACTATGGACAATATATAATCGAACTTTTTTTCATTTCCAAATCCCCCTTGAGACCATTATATCCTGAGGGTAGAGAACTGAGACACATTGCATTTCAGGTGCACGTTATAGCTGGTCGGGTAAGTTATCTGAAAACGAAAAATATAGAACCTGAGCTAATCACAAAAGATGAGTATACCAATAAAAAATTCATCCTCTTCAGCGATCCTGATCACTTACCTACAGGGTTCTATCAGATACAGATGAAGGTCTAAGTGGATTTGATATATAGGATGTTTCATCAAAGACTGTTTAGATAGAAGTAATTGTTATAAAGACTAATAAAAGCTTCATTATGATCTCAAAAGATAAATCAGGCAGATTCCTTTATGTGCTCATTATGTTCATATTATTTACAGCTTGTTCTAAGTGTATATCAGATCAAGATATAAACCGTCAGGATAGCTTTGCCATATTCAATTTGGTGGATGATCAAACTATAGAAGTCAATGGAGAAATAGAGGATTCTTCATTAGACGATTTCAATGAGCTCATCATGAATTATCCTAATATGGAACTGATCAATATTATCGAAATCTTAGGCTCACAAAATGATGACATTAACTTGGCTCTATCTAAACAAGTTTATAGCTTGGACATAGATATTCGTCTATTAGATAATGGAGAAATAGCCTCTGGGGAAGTAGATCTTTTCTTGGCTGGAAGAAATAGAAGCAAAGGTTCCAATACAAGGATACGCGTTCACTCCTGGAGTGATGGGGCAAACCAGGCTTCTTACTTTCATGAAGGAGACCCAGTGCATCAGCCTTACATCAATTATTATGTATCCGTTGGATTCTCACAAGAGGAGGCAGAGGACTTTTACTACTTCACCATTAATGCCGCTTCGGCTGAAGATATACACTGGATGACCGATGAAGAGATCAAGCGCTATACGCTGGTGAATTAAGGATTTGCTTCCAATAAATAGGCTATTCTAAAAAGCAACTAACGGCTCTAATTCTCATTGATATATAATCAGAATTACCTGCTAAAAAATTATATGCTCTGTAGAATGAATTCTTACGACAAAAACAAAGTTGACATACGACCTATACTCGACTTGGATCTCGCTGATGGCCTAAAAGCCCCAGAGGAGAAGTTTCAAAATGAAACTTTAAGACCAATATTAAAAATGCAGCATGATCTGATTCGCTGCATGGTCCGCCATTATTTCAAGAGCAAGAAAAATGTCTTCTCCAAATTGAGTCTCGAGGAGAAGCCTCATTATATCAAGGATAAACTCTTGACAGATAAGATGATAAGGTATCAACTCACCGGTATGGTCATAGGTATGATGACTCAAGACGAAATCGACTACTACATCTCCAATCAGTCACCTATTAATAAGCGCATCCAATCGTTATTATATCAACGAATCATGAGTATAATTGAAACTAAACCTGACATAGATACCAGTTCAAATGAATGATATAGAACTGTTGATACATAATATCATCGATCGCAATCTCTGGGAATTTGAACTCATCCTGAAGCGGCATGAGCATCTGTAGCATGAAGGAAGCATCGACACAAATCTCTATTATATAGTTAGTGGCAGCATGAGAGTATATATCAGAGACGATCATGATGAGCATACTATACGATTCGGTTACCAAGGAAATCTCATAACTGCTCTGGACAGTTTCATTACGGGGCAGCCGTCCAGTTTCAATATACAGGCCCTGAAAAGAATTGAACTCAAACTAATCAAGAAGACTACTTTTTTGATTTTATTAGATCCCATAAAGATTGGCAGACCACTTGAACTGAAGCACTCGAACTACTTATTATACAACAGATGGAGCGAGAAAAAGACCTATTGACCTCCTATCCCAAAGTAAGATACCTGAGAGTGTCTGCATGTAGCCCACAGCTATTCCTAGAAATCCCAAATAAGTATATAGCAGAGTATTTACGTAAGACTCCAGAAACGTTGTCAAGAATTAAAAAATCTTAATCTCAATCAATATTTAGAATTGAGAACTACTCAAGGTTTGTAGTAAAAGGACCAATATGACAATCGAGACTGACAGATTAATAGCTGAATTAAAAAAAGAACAGAGGTACTCATCAAAGAAGCTGAGGCACTCAAAGAATTCTCAATAAAGCAACTAAACTGTAAGAGCAGTTATGAGAGTTGGAGTGCATTAGAATGTATGAAGCATCTAAACTTATATGGTGACTACTATAGTCCTGAAATAGCAGAGCGAATAAAGACAAGAAAATTCTCCATCGATAGAATCTTTAAATCAGGAATTATAGGAAACTATTTTACCAAGTCCATGCTACCCAGATTAATCCTAAAAAATAAAACATTCAAGGATAAAAATCCTATTGGGCGTATGCTAAGTAAAAATGCTATTGATAGATTCATCTCGCAGCAAACTGAGTTTACTAAACTCTTAGATAAATCTAAGTCTGTGAGCCTGAGTAGAACAAAAACTGCCATAAGCATCTCTCAATTTATAAAGCTAAAATTAGGAGATAATTTCAGATTCATTGTTGCTCATAATGAGCGTAACCTTGTTCAAGCTAAAACAGCCATAGATAAGTTCTAATTATTAATCGTGCCACTTCATCCTGTATGAGTCTTATAAGTTGTAGCTTTTTTGAATCCGAGAAGCACATTTCCCTGAATCAATGGTCAAGACTAATCTCGAACAATTCTAAACTCAAAAGATTAATGATCAAATCCTAGTGTGATCTATTTCCTCACCAACCAGTTATGCAATATGCATCTACAGTAATTAAATTATTCCTGATAGCTGTAGAGCAATCGCACTTTCGCTTGATTTGCGAAGCCTCATTAAATCGCCGATAAGCTTCTTTTATAGAGAGATAGTCCCGAATTATATTAAAAATCTCATCCCATTATGACAGAATTCAAACTAATCCTTCTGATCCTAATTAGTATAAGCTTCATACTTATTAGCTCATGCAGAAGCGATCAAGAAATAGAAGAAATATGCATAGGAGATATAATTGGATTTTGGGATGTAACTGACTTCGCACCGTTAACCTCTAATTGCCAGGAGCTTACTTCTTACCAGTTTATGACAACTGATCATGATAATATTTTATCGGTGACTATAATTAATGAAGATCAAACCTTAAGCGGTTCAGGATCCATAGATGAAGATTGCTAACAACTTTCCTACACAGTACAAGAGGGACAAACCATCGAAAGTGGAGATGTCAAGTTTAGTGGAACAACACTTGAGGATGTATCTGGATATGGGTGTATCGTAAACGCCGAAAAGCGATAATAGACCTTACCTTACCTTTTCAAGTGTCGATTTCACTATATTCATATATAGAAACATATAAAATCTGACTATGAAATGGATTCCCTCAATCCTACTATTACTCATCATATCGTGTGCTCCTAAAGAGATATCTAAAGTAGATACAGAAAGCACCGAATCCACATTAGGAGAACTTCAACATGGATTTACCCTTAATAAAGCTACTCAAGAGAAATTTAATGAAGGATTATTGCTCCTCCATAATTTTGAATACGATGATGCCCTAACGGCATTTAGAGAAGCAACGGCTCGAGATAGTACCGAAGTACTGACACATTGGGGAGAAGCCATGTGCCACTATAAGGCCCTATGGAGATTACAAAACACAAAAAAAGGCAGAGCAATTTTACAACGATTGGGGACAACAAAAGATGAACGTATGGCTTCTATTACTGATCCTGTAGAGCAAGATTTATGGACACTCGTAGAAATCATGTATGGCGAAGGCGAGTTTGATGAAAGGAATATTCAAATCAAAAATCATCTTGCCAAACTACATGAAGAAATGCCTAATCATCAGGAAATTGCAGCATTCTATGCCCTATCTCTAATCTGGTCTACTGAGGAGTATGGCGATGGCAGTGAGGATCTCAGATTAGCTGCATCCATAGCTGATCAAATATTGGAAGTAAATCCTTTACATCCTGGAGCATTGCACTATAAGATTCACGCTCTTGATGGACCAACATCAGCATATTATGCCCATGCTGCAGCTGATGACTATGCAAAAGTAGCTGCAGATGCAGCTCATGCCCTTCATATGCCGTCTCATATCTATCTCGCACTTGGAGAATGGGATGGTGTAGTTAACTCAAATCGTGAATCATATGATGCCAGTGTGGTAAGGATGAATAACTTAGAGCTCAAGGATGGAGCCAGAGGCTATCATTCCTATGCTTGGCTACACTATGGATTGTTGCAACAAGGAAAATATGCTGAAGCTGAAGCTTTATTAAAAGATATGCTTACATATGTACCTAAGGATCCTACTAAAGGAGCTCGAGGCTACCTACTGGGTATGCTGAGTAGACAGCTAACTGAACAAGGATCGTTATCGGATAATGTAAATTTGGATCTCGACATTAAAGTAGACGATATAGGGCTGATAGCTAAATCGGTAAGGAGCTTCTTAAGAGCACAAATTGCTTTTCAGGATAGCAATTTAGCCACCATAAGTGAGGAAACCAATTGGTTGATAATACAAAGCGATATGGCTACAGAACAAATCGTAGGTAATGGACTAGCCATGTGTGCGGCTGGAACAAGTAGATACGCTCCTACAGAAAACGCTATCAATAGTGCTAAAGTGATTATCGCACAAATGAAAGCTATGGCTGCCCTTATCAATGGTAAGTCTGATTTATTTGAAAGCTATATGAAAGAAGCGGTAGCTCTCGAAGATCAAACCAACTATCCGGCAGGGCCGCCGAGGATAACACAACCATCATTCGAACAATATGGAGATTGGCTGTTGCAACAAGCGAAATATGCTGAGGCACTTGTACAGTACAACTACTCTCTTAAACGTATGCCACGTCGATCGAAGTCGCTTATAGGCAAAATGAAAGCTCTTCAGAGATTAAACAAAAGGAAAGAAGCCAATCTCGTTCAAAGCGAGCTGAAGAGCATATTATCTCGAGCCGATGAGGCCGTGTTGAAAATGATTTAGATTAGTAAATCAAGTTCTTCTTAACCTTTGAAAAGTTCTGATTACTTTCTATCTGTTTATGAACAAGATACTAAATATTCAACCAGTAGTTTAATTTCAAAACCAAAGTTCGATTCTTTGGGCCCCAAACATCAATCGTATAGTTATCGGTATAAACTATAAAAAGGTCAGAAAGTGGCTTAAATCGCCATTGAAATCGACTGTTAATATTGAAATTATCTCGTTGAGTATTGTACTGTAAAAAAGTCGTCCAAAACAGGTCTCTATTAAAACTGATTTCCATCTGTGGGCCAATCAGTAATAAGGTAGAATTACCAATCTCTCTATCAAAGATTAACTCATTAGCCTCGAATGCAAATCCAAAATTCCCCCATGGCTGACGTCGATAATTAGCCGATGCTGTAATCTGTCGACGCTCCCCACTGTAAAGCCCTCCTATAGTTCCTCCAATAGTATAGCTAAAGTCTTTTCGCACATCTGATTGGTAATCAATTCCAAACTCATTCCACCAATAACCACCAACGGGAAGAGGATTATCAGTAAATGTGAATGGAAATAATAGATATCGGTATACGCGAGCAAATCCAATCTCAATACTACTTGTATTGGCCATATTCATCTGATACCCCAAGCGTAATCTATAATTGAATAGCCTGTTATCATTACGTTCCCAATCACCAATATTTGTGATCTCAAACCGATGTATATTAACCTTTTCGTTTTCTGGAAACAAGGTATAGGTCATCGTACTAAACAGGTGATCATAACCAATTGAGATCACTTTATCTCTGACAGCATCATATTGATTGAGTTGCTGTATGAAGGACATGTCATCTGCATAATTTCTACCGATTCCCGCCACATTAGTATACATCCGGAAGTTCGGGGTGCCAAACTGAGCAATCAAGTGGTAATAAGCGTTCTCATCAGTCACTCCATCACTATAGGATAAACTATAAGATCCAGCAAAACGATCATATCCATCATTGGATCTATAATCAAATTCCAATCCCATATTTCTCATATAGTCATCCCCGATGAATCCATTTCGATAGCCCACTCTATTATGGAAGAAAGCCTTAACTAATGATCTACCAAAGACCCTACGAGTCATAGAAAAAGTGCTATAATTGTTACCTGGATCTAAATCATTAGATTTAGTCTGTAAGTTCATTAGGCCAATTCGAGTGTCCTTGGTAAGATTACCCGTCAGACGTGCACCATAGAGTATAGGTATGGTGGCTCCATCATCTGTTAATCCAATTTTTCGAGAAAAGAAGGTTCTCATTGGCGGAATCCCAAAATCTGAAAAGACCTCATTATTTTCCACAAAAAATATCCGTTGTTCTGGAAATCGAATATTTACTGTCGTTAGATTCGTCACCTGTCTATCCACATCTACCTGCGAGAAATCTGGATTAATAGTCAAATCAAGATTGAGACTGCTGGTCAGGGCCACCTTGGCATCGAGTCCCGTCTGAAAATTGGTTTCCAAAGGCTCATTATTTTGGACATCCTTAAATCCAGAAGTCAGGGTATATGGAATAACTGCGATATTGCTCTGAGACTTCTGTGGTATCTCATCCCAAACTAAAGAGGCATTATATCCTAAATCTGGACCAAAAAATTGTTGCGGAACTGGTGTCCATGCATGAAAACTATTGGTTCTGGTTATTACCCTATTAAACTGAACTCCCCATACGGGACTATCGGAGTATCTGAGAGAATTGAAAGGAATAGCCATTTCAATAGTGTAATAATCATCAAACACTTCTGTTTCACTCTTCCATATATTATTCCATGCCGTATTAAATCCTCCTCCATTGCCACCACTGCGAGTACCGAGATTACCAGAAAGTTCATTATCAAATTGTACGCCTTCTTGATTAGTGGCAAAGGCATACCCATTCGTTCGCTCATTACCAGGATCAAATGATACCATGAATGCTTCTCCATCCCAGAATCCACCATCATCTCTTTTGAGCGAGGTGACGAGATAAGGTTGCTGCCCATGGCATATTGCTGCCACATAGATGTTGCGATCATCGTAGGTCATCATGACAACAGTCTGATCTCCTTTCTCAACCTGAACGTTATCAAATGGATTGATGTAAAAAAAATTTGTAGCTCGCTGAGCAGCCTGCCATACCCCTTCATTCAGGTTTCCATCTACAAGAATGTTCTCTTGAGTCCGATTAATATGATACCGATAATCATCCCTAAAGCTAGTACCATCTAACTGTCCAGAGATCGGAACCATTACCAGGTATGCGACGAGCCGAATTACAAAGGTAATAATCGATTTTTGCATTGGCCACAAAGATATTACGCTAAAGAAAATTGTGATACCCAAGCACTATTAAATTAAAATATTTCACTCAATTGCCTACTAACTGAATTTCCAATACGCAGCGACTATATAATTCATTATTCTCATAATTTATTTTTTTGTTTCATTTTGGTCTTCAGCAACAATGAAATTTCGCAAGAACGAGATTAGCGATCAATTAGGTAATCCAACTCTTGTTATGATGTCTTTGTCGCACTAACCTAAATTTATGCTTTAACAAATTTATGATTCGATCAATAGTAAAAATGCAGCTTAAGTAGCTCACAACTAAGATATCCGTGAGCCGAACATTCATTCTGCGTATAAACCTGCATTCAACTATATTTATGGAAATGGACTAAGCGGCCTGAAGTACTCGCACTAATTCTATACGTTCTGGAATGGGGTATTTATTTCTATTAATCTTAGACGATACTCATTTTTAAAAAGAGCATCTAATCAGTAAGTTACCCGTAATCAATTATTTCCAGATAGCCCTCAAAATCAATTTCTTGAACTTTGCAAAAGATGCAAAGAATCCCATGTCATGCATCATTAAAACGACCCTATTAAAAATATGAATATTAATCATAGTACCGTTGAATGTGGCCCAAGGTGGTGTATTAAATAATATTCCCAAGGAAATATCAGAGTTGAAAAATCTTTGGTGAAAATTAATAGCACTACTGAACATTGGAAGGGCAACATCCTGAGAAGGTACGCCTAAACCATAATATCCTAATATTCCAAAAGCTGTTGATGCCGATTAAGTCTTTTGACGGAAGTTATAAAGAAATCAAGTGCCGTCTTAAGTCTAAAGAGCTACAACTTTTACTCTTTTGGTTTATCCATACCTGGAGTAAAAGGAGAGACTAATTGATTAAGATAATTTTGGGGATACTCAGAATTGAGCAATTCAATTTCTTTAAAGTTGGATGTGACTCCATCTGACGCACGGGATGAAAGTAAGTTCCAAATAGCCGATCAAATATGATCAGATTATTACCATAATTATTATTGGATTGTGCAATCTTTTTGGAGTGATGCCATCTATGAAGATCTACAACATTAAAAAACTAATACAACCAACCTAACTTAAGATTTATGTTACAATGTTGGGAAAAGCCACAAACCACAGTAAATCCAAAGTACATGGATAATACAACACCATCAGCTCCCAACAAGACTGGAAATAACATTTTGGTAAATGTAAACCATGTTTTATCTACTGGATGCTGTCGAGTAGCGTTCCACCAATATAGACGCTCAGCAGAATGATGTACTGCATGAAAATTCCATAAAAATGGAGCTTCATATGCTAATCGATGTACCCAATATCTACCTGCATCTCTTAATACCAACACAAGCAATAATTGTAAGACTACTGGCCAATCACTGGGCCAAATCGCCCCCTCAATTGTATAGATAACCAAGCTGCCCCACTGCCAAAAGAGCGATAAATAGGGATTTTAAGAAAAGAGATAAAATTATATAGGCTACGACTCCACTTACTATATCGTTAGCAATATCACCATGTGAATGATTCCATTTTTCCTTGAATGGCATAAGCCATTCTGCCAGCCAAAAAACTAAACCTACCGCAACTGAAACCACATAAGTAGTTATCGCGACTGAACCGCCCTTATTGATTAATTAATGAATAACAAATGGAGTTGCTATAAGCATAGCTGGAAAAAATTCCCATTGAACTAGCTTATACATTACACTTTGTTCTCTAATTAAAATCTTCCTAAAGGAAAATAGCAATTTATCCTTAAGTGCCTATAAAATCTATTTAAAGAAGTTTTGTTGTCTTAACCAAAAAAGACTATTTCCTGCCGAGGTCTGAATTTTAACTCAATTCTAATGTCTTTTATCTGACAACAGTCAATTGATACAGAGGAGTTGGATACAATGTAACGACGTAATAATATTCTCGCCTATCTCATTTGTAATTTCCATATTAACCAGTACAAAATATACTATTAGACACTTGGCTCGTAAAAGAATAGGTTCGTTTGTAAAAACGAGAGTCAACTTATCTGTGTATTTTGTGTAAAATTCAATAGTATTATCGATGATTGAAATAAGAATCGGCATAGTCTATCACATGATGTATTCTTCTAAAATGCTTTTCAGAGAAATTGTTGTGACGTACTTTTATATCGAGATTGGTCAGACTTATTCATCAGTAGTCATAAGTGCTAAAATTCTGATAAAATCGCTTTTTTTCTAAAAACTGCTTTTATAAGTTGATGGGGTTTCGACCTTATCTACACTTCAAATAACTTCACACCATAAACCACAGATAAATTTCACCATTGAATTGCAAGGAACTCAGAAAACAAGCCAAGAAAAAGGTTGAGAATAAAATAGCATTTTACACCTGTACCATTGTATTTATAGGAGTGTCAGTAGTGTTGATGATGCTCAGTTACTTCATTCCTTCAATCAGTCAATGACTCATGCTACCTATACCAATCTTTTTGATGGTATTAGCTATTATGTATTTAGCTGCATTTGGCCTACCGTGGGCAGGTGAATACTCAGAAGACTGGCAAAAGGAGGAAATAGAAAAAGAGATGATGCGCATGTATAGAAAGAGAAAACAGAAAACAGAAAACAGATTTACTGAAAGGTGCAGCGGATTCTAAAATATTAGAGTTAGAAGAATTAGAAAAAGTCCATAGTCAACGAGTTAAAAGAAAGGATTTTTCTATTCAATAACTCCTCTATGTTTAATATATAAACGTACATAGTTGATTCAGTTACTAATGAGCCCTTCAAAGGGAATCCTGCAGGAGTGTGCCTCCTTGTTGAGGACTTATTAGATCAGTTCAAACTTCAAATTGCAAAAGAACTAGGACTTTAGTAGACTGCATTTTTATTACCAATTAACGAGGATAAGACCTATGACATCAGATTTTTTCGCCCAAAATGGAAATTCCACCATGCGGTCATGCAACACTGGCATCTGCAAAAGTCATGTTTAATAAACTCCCTAGTCTAAGCTCATTCACTTTTAAAAATATAGGAAGATTGGCTTTAAATGTCTCTAAACTAAGTGGTGGAATCCAAATGACCTTTCCGGTCTATGATACGATTCCACAGTAGACGCCCGCAGAGTTATTAGTCGCTCTCGGCATAGATCAAATACTGAAAAGTGCCTGTAATAAAGAGACTCATATTCTTTTGCTTGAAATCTCAAGCTGTAAACTATTAAGAGGGCTACAACCGGATTACAATAGATTGTTAGCTTCCCACAAAAATATCAATGGAGTATTAGTTACGGCCTTATCGGATGACATAAAATATGACTTCGAGTCCAGGTATTTTTGGCTATGGAGTGGAACGAAAGAAGATCCCGTAGCAGGTGGCACTCATACTTTTCTTACTAAGTATTGGGGAAAACGGATCAATAAAAAGAGGATAAACTCCTATCAGTGTTCGGAGAGGTCTGGATTCATGACAGTAGAACTGATAGATAGAGATCTGATGACTATTACCAGCAATGCTCAGATTGTATTTGAAGGATCTCTGCGTATCTAATAATTCGTACTACATGATTGTTATTCAGCATTGCTTTCGCTAATTTTCAAAGAATGCATTAGATTAGTGAATAACCACTAAGAAGATACTGATATGATTCTGCGATCATTTGAAATCATGAAGAATAGCTTTCCTGTGATAATATTATCACTCTGTCTATTGCTTGCTTGTAGCAATGAGGAACTAACTACAGACCCCACTCCACCGGACGAGCCTGTAGATATGCCTACGGAACCCATAGATCATACAACTGACGACATATATGGAGATATACGCAATATCTCATCTATATACTATGTGGCTGAGATGGGTATTGGGTGGAATCTGGGTAATAGCTTTGACGTACGCTCAGCAAATAAAACAGCCTGGGGTAATCCTCTACCTACTACTGCTAATATTAAGGCAGTGAGGGATTTTGGATTTGAGACCTTGAGGATTCCTGTTACCTGGAATTACAACATGCAAGCAACAGCTCCATATACCATCGATCCAAACTATCTCAATAGAGTCCAAGAAATAGTCGAGGCAGGATTGAGGCAGAGCATGCATGTCATTATCAATACACATCACGATGATTGGATCAGACCTACAGATGCTGATTTGGTAGAAGTGAGTGCTCGACTCAGTAGTCTATGGACACAGGTTGCTACTCATTTTGCTGATTATGGGGACAAACTAATATTCGAGGTAATGAACGAACCTCGACTTATAGATTCTCCTCAAGAGTGGTTGGGAGGAACCACCGAAGGGAGATCGGTTGTGAATCAATTCATACAGGTTAGCCTTGATGCAATCCGTACTACAGGAGGTAAGAATGAAAACAGACAAGTGATGGTATCCACTTATGCAGCAAGTACTGTACCCGCAGCATTTGATGATATGATTATTCCTGATGATCCTAATCTTATTATATCAATCCACTCTTACTTCCCATGGTCATTTACCGGTAATGATAACGGACCTAATATATGGGGCACTGATTCTGAAAAGTCACAACTCGATAGTGAGCTAGATAGAATCAGACAGAAATGGGTTGTTGAACAAAATAGACCGGTGATTTTAGGAGAATGGGGCGCTAAGAACAAAAACAACATCAGTGATCGGGTTACTTATGCCGACTACTATGCTAAGGCGGCTATAGAGCGAGATATGGTTCCCATAGTATGGGATGATGGTGGAGATTTCGGTCTCTTTAATCGCAACTCTAACATTTGGAACTTCAGACAAATTGCTCAGGTCATCGTGAACGCAGGCCAGTAAACTGGCCACCATGGTAACCAATGCCAATCTTCATCATGTATTTATCTCGGCAATCATAAACAAAGTTTACGTCCCAAGTAATTAAGAGTTAGCACAAGTCCTCTATTCCACTGAAGCAGAAGTTGTCAATGGTTTATATGCCTTTCAAGAGTATCATGGAGTGGCTTTACATACTCATGAACCAAAAGTATGGGTGATTGATCCGTTCTCTTTAGCTCCAACTAATTTTTATGTACAGTTGGCCTTCGGTGAATAATGAGTCAATTGTGCCTGGTGCTCATTGGGCATTGCTGCTATATTGAAGGAAGATATGAAAATCACTACAACTCTCGGAACAGAAAACAGCAAGCCGTGATGTTCATAGAAGATGGCCAACTGCAATCCAATGACTGTGTAATACATCTTCCAATACCCCCATGAAGAATGCATGGGATAATGTAATCTATACTGGTAGCAACATGCTTCTCTTCAGAGATGTATATCATGTCAAAGGCAGGTGTGATCGACACGATATGGCTGTTAGTGATATTCGATAAATTGATCACATCTGGCAATTATCTAAGAGGTGGTATGGATTTCATAGTGATCAGGATTGGCACAAGCGGACTATGACAGGGGCAAAATTGATGTTCAAGGAATTTGGATTAGCACATAGCATTTGGGACTTAGGAGAATCCAAGCATCGTTTTTTCATCAATACCTATCCATCTCAGCATCTTTAATTACTACTGTTTTCTGGTGTTGTTCTACTAAATCGCCGATTTCAGATACAATATCAGGATATCTCGATGATCGATCAAAATGCTCACCTGGATCCTCTTCTATCTGAAATAACAGAGGGCTTTCTAAATCATCCCTGGTTTTCTCCAAGGTATATGCCGTTTCCGTGATAAAGTGAGCCTTGTATTCATTTAATCGAGCGGCATATATCTCTGTCTTTCGGTAATAGAAAAAGTGATTCCGTGGCGAATCTTGACGCTCAGTTAGTACCGGCATTAAATCAAAACCATCCAAAATTCGATCATCGGGTAATTGCGCTCCAGTTAATGAGGCGATAGTTGGCATCAAATCCAATGTACTACCCATATCATGAATAATACCTGGCTGGACAGTACCTGGCATATGAAATACCCCCGGCACTCTCATGCCTCCTTCCCAAGTGGTTCCTTTACCATCCTTCAATAAGCCTGCACTCCCTCCATCTTCTCTCATCAATAACCACGGCCCGTTGTCAGATGTAAAAACAATAAGCGTATTATCATCAATATCGAGTTCCTCAAGGGTATTCATGATCTGACCAACACTCCAATCTACCTCTGCCATTACATCACCAAACTGTCCTCGCCTACTGGTTTCTTGAAATTCTTCGGAAGCGAACAATGGTGTATGAACCATAGAATGCGGCATATACAAGAAAAATGGATCCTCCCGATGCTTTGTGATGAATTCCATAGCTTTTTTAGTATATCTTTTGGTTATCGTGAATTGATCCGCTGGGCGCTCAATAATCTCTTCATTCTCCATCAATGGGACATTCCACATATTGATATCCGGAGTATCAGTGAGCAATGTTTCTAAACTCCACTTAACCCCGTCCATATCATTGCTATAAGGAATACCGTAATAATAGTCAAACCCCTGCTCTGTAGGCAGATACCGAAGTAGGTGACCTAAATGCCACTTCCCGATAATACCAGTACTATAACCTTGTTCCTTTAAAATTTCAGCTATGGTAATCTCTTCAGTAGGTAGGCCTCCTATAGAATTAGGAAAGAATACACGTTGATGATCACCAGCTAAACCTATCCTGATAGGATATCTGCCTGTAAGTAGGGCTCCTCTACTCGGAGAACACACACTGCTTGCCGTATAAAAGCTGGTCCATTGCTGCCCCTCTCGAGCCAATCGATCAATATTAGGAGTTTCGATGGTCGGATGACCATAGCAGCCTACATCTGCGTAGCCCAGATCATCCATGAATATGATAATAACGTTGGGCGAGGGACCTGTAAGTTCATTATTATGCTGACATGATAATATGGCCATTATCACAACTAGCAAAAAGAGTACGCGATATCTCATATAAAATAAGTTGGAAAATTAGACCTTCTAATATACGAAAAGGAACCTGCGCCTCCAGATAAACATACTTGAGAAAAATCAGGTTTTACGTCAAAATTTTGCTCATACATAATCAAGGAGTGATTCCGAAATGCGTTTAGTTTATTTTTCTGAATTAAGTTAATCCTTCAACCTCCAAATCCGCCACCCATCATTCTGGAGCCTTACATATATTGGTGACCTCTAAAAAGATCAACTAAAAAGTCTAATTCTGGACTGCTAAACTAATAAGGTATGATTAGACCTTCATTGAGCAGAAAACCACATCTTTGATAGTCTTGCTCTTCTACAGCAGCCGACATCTCCACAACCCTCTTATTCTCGTTAGATATATAGATCGATCGATTCTTTACACTATCACTTTCAAATACTATCGCATCCAAATTTTCACCTCGGCACATATCACTTAATGTTGATACCTCTAGAAATATCTTTCGAATGGAACTCAAAGCTCTTTGACAGTTGACAACTCAGTTATTATATCCGAAGTCGAGGTGATTTTGCTTCACATTAGTATTCATTAACAATCGGCTATATGGTCCAAAATCAGCTCGAATATTCTTGAACTCATGGATATCACAGTTCAACAGGAGTAATTCCTCTGGACGGCTAAACATAAATGCAAACTGATCTAATTTACCACCTCTAACACCCATAAATTGATGGTTGCTGTAATATGAATTTTGAACCATATCCCAATTAGACAACAGTAAATCAAATAAATCATTCACTCCCCCTAAAAGAGTAAATGCTAAGGCTGAAGAGCTACTCATTCTTGTTCCTAATGGTATGTCACTTGTAAAAGCATAATCCAAGCCAGTAAAATCATATCCGTTAGAAGAATTATAGAGTAAACCTGACTACCAACTAATGAGACCATTCCGATTCATCTTTTTGCCCTCTCCAACTACTAGATACCGAGTCTTCTAAGTTTATAGCATGAAAGGTTATTTGATTAGAGTTATGCATTGAACACCCGATATGTATACCTGTCAATCCGAACTTAAAAATTAAACAATCTACCATAAAAAGTGTGCACTTCAAGGATACTAACTCAACAAATGAGATGTTACAATTAACTTGTCTCAAAGGTAAAAAGGAGTGCTAAAACTCAAGAGATACTAACATAAGGCTCAGTAAATTACTAATACGGGATGGAGCAAAACGTAATTGAATTATTCATTAGAGAAATTGAAATATGTTTCTTCCGATTCAATATCTTTATTTGCTACGTAAATTAGTTATACTTCAAATTAGCTACTATCAATCGATCACTCATAGAAACATTCTCTACTTGTTTATCTGGGTCTCAGAGTTGTTGACCTTGAATCTTTTTTGTTTTGCTACAACATTACAAGAACAAAGTTATTCTTCCATGTTTCAGCATATCGAACCAGATGGTTACGAATATCTTGAAGAATTGGAATCATTACTACTTAAGTCAAGAGATACTAATACAAGACTTGGTTTAATCAATGACCTTACCTATTATTATCATACCAGAGATCTTATTGAGGCGGATAGTTTAACAGTAGTTGGTTGAGCTGGTTTGAGGACCACAACTCATTGTGGAAAGGTCGACTTTTGACCACTCTGAGTGCTATTTTACTGCGAGTAGAAAGATTGAATGAAGCAGAAAATATATTTTAGAAGCAAGAGATATATAACCTTGTATTGAGTGGCCATTGATTCAAACCCAATTGGGTTCTATTGCCGAGCGCAGAGGCCTTCTTGATATTGCGACAGACTTTGCTGAACAAAACATTGTCTTAGGCCGAGATCAGGGGGGATTTGAGGTCTCAAACTATGGGCTTTAGTAATCTGAATATCTATTTTGGAGGCAAGCCAAATTTGAGAAGGTTCTTGAATATAGCCTTAGGTCTTTGAGCATATTCGAAGAAAAAGGAATTGAAGATCTTGACTATAGCTTTACTTTGTATTTGGCAGGAAACAACTACTATTCTTTACGAGAATATGAGTTAGCCATAGAGTACTTAAAAAGATCCATTAATATATCCGAGCGTTTTGGCTTTTACAATAATTTAAGCAATGCCTACATGACACTCATGGATATATATGGATACAGGAGAGTACGAAAAGGCAATTGAAAATTTTGAGGAGTCCTTGCGCTATTCGCAACTTTTGAACAACGCATTCATGGAAATGCGAACTTTAATGACACATGGCCGATTAATGAACTTGATCAATAAGCCTGATAAAGCTATTGAGAGTTTGAATAAAAGTCTTGAGGTAGCTTCTAAACAGTTTGGAGACAAATATTGGTTACAGATTGTATATCATGAATTATCCAAAGCTTATGTAAAATTAAGGGACTATAAAAAAGCTTATAATCATTTTACGATATATGATATCTTGAAAGAAGAACTGTTTACTGCCCAATCTGAGGAAAGAATCGAGAAATTACAAACTGAATTTGAGCCTGCACGAAAAGAATCCATTATAGACTTACAAAGATCTAAGTTATCTCGCCAAAATATTGTGCTCTTATTGATAGCAAGCATTTTACTTTTGACCCCAACCTCCTTATTCATATTGTGGCACCTGAACAAGAAGATAAAAAATGCAAACAAGTAGAAAGATATTCTACTTTGTGAAATTCATGATTGTGTACAAAACAATGTGCGGATTTTGTCAAGTCTCCTTAACCTGCATTCCAATTGCATTAAAGACAAAGGAATATTGAGTGTAATTCAGGAAGGTCAGCATAGAGTAGAGTCTACGGCACTTATTCATCAAAGGCTTTACACGCATGATGATTTTACTATAGTTGATATGGGCGAGTATATTAAGCACATAGCTTCAAATCTACAAGATTCATTTTCTAGTAAGAATCTAAACCTTCAGATAAAACACCATGTAAAAGTTTCACACTTGGATGTGGATTCTGCTATTCCATTGGGACTTATAATAAACAAACTAATCACTAATGCAACGAAATATTCTTTTGAAGGCAGGAGTGAGGGAAGTATTTTGGCCAAATTATGGATTGACGAGTCTGAGAAACTTTGTCTAATAGTAAAAGATGACGGTATTGGTCTACTAGTTGAGAAAAGTTCAGTAGCAACTTCTTTTGGTACTAACCTCATAAAGATTCTAAATAAAAAATGAAGGGTATTATTCATCACGACATTTCGAATGGTTATTCGACAGAAATTAGGTTTAGCCGTTTCAAATGGGCAATTACCGATTAAATGCAAGGGTTTTAGAAACCAAAAAAAGGCAATAAATAATTCAAATTGTTCCAGAGCTCTTCACATATTTTGGACGAGACCTAATCTAAGTTCACTCAGCAGACAGAAAATCTGATAATCTTTCAACTTTGATAAACCCATAGCACCTATTCTACCTTCAAACAAGCGTAGTCATATTGTCTGATCAAAAGCTATATTGATTATTAAGTATGAATACGATCACTGTTGTTTCATCAAAATATAATTCCTTAACAGCACTTATAATACCAGATACAAGCTAATACACTACCCCGTTCAATTTTTCAAAATTCCCGTGTCTACTGTTAATTCCTGAATTCTGAAATATAAACAATAGCGTATGAACCATCAAATCAGGTAAATACAAGAAAGGTAAATCCAGTCAATGCTCTATGATGCATTAAATAGCTTTCTATATACATATCTGAGTTGTCGTGAATTGATGCGCTGGTCACTCAGTAACCATATTATTTTATATCAATAGAATTTTCCACGACATTTTTAGATAACGACGTCTTTAAAATCTATTTTACACCATCCATATCATTGCTGTAAGCGAAATCATAATAATCAAACTCTTTTTGGATTGAAAGATATTTATGCATAAACCCAAAGTATCTTTTCCCATAATTCCCGTATGACTAACCTTCGCCATCAGCATCTAGTCATCGATAACCTATTCTATCAGTAAACCAAATGTGGAATGGGGAAGGAATGCTCACTGATAATCGATGACGAATCAAGTTCTTATTACATACACCTGTAAACAAATCCACCTGACAAAGTGAAGAGAGACAAGCGATCACAGGAAAGCAGGTCTATTACTTCCCTTCCAAAGCCAATCTATAAATAAGTGGGGATTCTATAATTACATATCCATCGCAGGGCACATCCTAATCATCCACAGACATGATAATTACATTGGTATATCGATATATGACTTCATTATTCTGCTGACATCATACTATCAAAATTATTACACTGACTGAATTAGAGTAAGCGATATTTCATATAAAATGAGTTGGAATATACTAAAAGGAACCCGCCCCTCCTGATAAACGGACTTGATAAAAATCAGGTTTTATGTCAAACTTTTGCTCATACATAATCAAGGCATGATTCCGAACAGCGTCTACTTTATTTTTATGAATTAAGTTAATCGTACAACCCCCAAATCCCCCTCCCATCATGCGGGAACCCAATACATGGGGGGCATCCTTCAGTAATTGTACCAAAAAATCTAATTCAGGGCAGCTCACCTCATAGCGCATGCTTAGTCCCTCATGCCCTTGATAGAGCAATTCACCGCAGCGCTGATAATCACCTAATTCTAAGGCTAATGCTAATTCAATGACTCTCCGATTTTCATTAGCTATAAATACAGCTCGATTTTTAACGGTTGTACTTTCGAAATCTATATTGTCGAGATCCTCAATATTCCATATGTCACTTAAGGTACTCACATCGGGATTTTGCTGTCGAATGGAGTTTAATGCACTCTGACACTCAGCAACTCGGTCATTGTAACCTGAACTGACATGATTATGCTTCACATTGGTATTAATCAAGAGCAATGAATAATCACCAAAATCAGCATCTATCTTTTTGAATTCATGACTATCACAATTCAACATGAGTAATTCATCTGGACTGCTAAAGATTGAGGCAAATTGATCCAATATACCACCTCTAACACCCATAAACTTATGATTACTTTGGTGTGAGTTATGGACTATATCCCAATTAGATAGATGTAGGTTGAAGACATCATTGACTCCCACTAAAAAGGCGCATTCTAATGCTGAAGAGCTACTCATCCCCGCCCCTACTGGTATATCACTGGTAAACGCACATTCGAAACCAGTAAATACATAACCCTTGGAAGAAAGTACATTTAGATTACCGATTAAGTAGTTTGCCCATTCCTCCTCTACCTTATTGTACCCACCAAGAGGGATACTGACTGACTCCTTCAAGTCCATAGCATGGAAGGTAATGCGACCAGAGTTATTCATAGCAAATCCAAAATACATATACCTATCAATAGCACCGGGTAGTACTAAACCTCCATTATAATCAGTGTGTTCCCCAATTAAATTAATCCTTCCAGGAGCTCTATAAAAATCGATTTCTCCTTTATGCAGGAATGACCTAATCTGTACTTTTACATCTTCCACTTACTCACTTATTGATTTGCAGGTTGAAGAAAACAAAAAAGGGGCATTCGCCGTAACAAATACCCCTCAGATATATCTTCTGGACTATACTATCCTTTGAAATTACCTATTCCACCAACGATGGTTTTTATCCATATGCCAGCTAAAAGCTGGTCATTCAATTGCATATTATTCAGAATAGCAATGCTCTCCATTTCTGTTTGTGGCACACTGAGACTTACTAATGCTTCCTCAAGTGTCGCAGCTCGATTTACCTTTCTGATCTTGATACGATCAGGAGTTACATTAAACATCTGTGGATCTGATAGTATATCAAAGTTTGCCATAGTATTATTGAATATACGATAGTAATTATTGAAGTCTACAGCATTGGCCAAGCCATAAAATTTGTAAATCAATCCATTATAATGAATCAAATATGTTAAAATCCTAAGATCCTGTTGTGCTTGCTTTTGTTGTGCCTGTTGCTGCTGCTGTTGCTTCAACGTTGATATCATAGCAAAAGCTGGCAAACCATTCACCTTAGTCTCACTCGACTCTACTACTTGTAACCCATCCTGTTCTACAGTAGCTTGCGCAGCGGCTTTTAGGGTTATTTCTTGAGATAAAGTCATCAGCATAAGAGCTTTCCCATCCTTAGAAGCCATCTGCAGCATCTGAGGCGTATTCACAATTTGCCATTCAGGAGGTACCGGGAAGTAAAACTTCAGTTCTGGATGAAAGAAAGTATTGTACTTCACATAACCCTGTCTTGGATCCTCACCATAGACCATACCATCAATCATTTGAAGGTATTCATTACGATTTACCTTGAAATCAGTTTTTCCTGACTGTTTTTGGTATGCATCTGCATGCATGTGAACCTTGTTAAATCGATCTACTGGATCTGGATGCGTCGTTTGAAATGTTGGAATAGATACTCCAGCTTGCGCCTGTAGTCTATGTAACACCTCAAAAAATCCCGCCATTTGACTGGCATCATATCCCACCTGTGTGCTATATGATACGCCCAACTCATCAGATTGGCTCTCATCATCTCTACCGAACTTCAGAAACATCAAACCTAATCCTTGTTGAGCAAGCTCACCCATTTGTCTGAATTCTTCAGATACAATCATCCCTGCTACAAACAAGCCTCCATATAATTGTTGCTTAGACATCTGAGCCGCACTATGCCTAGCCGTAATATGACCTATCTCATGACCGAGAACTCCAGCAAATTCAGCCTCATTGTTGAAATGTGCCATTATCCCCCGCGTAAAATAAATATAGCCTCCAGGTACTGCAAAGGCATTAACAACGGGTGAATCTAAGATTCTGAATTTATAATTGAGATCAGGTAAATGAGATATGGCTCCCATTTCTTTGCCTTTGACATTGATGAACTTCTGAATAGACTCGTCATTATATAGACCATAATTTGCTATGATTGCTGGATCAGATTGAGCTCCCATAGCCAATTCCTGTTCGGTAGAAACAAGCATTATTTCCTTCTTACCTGTAACTGGATTCACCGCACAAGAGTGGAGAAATACTATACCCAGTATGAGAAAGAATGTTGTTTTTAGTTTGTTATGCATTGAGAATGATGTTTAATTCTTGAATTTAGACTGAGAAATGTAAAGATGTAACGTTAAGTAAACAATAATATAGGGATCATATTTAATAATTTTGCGTTACAGGAATTTTGATACATTATTATGAGTAATAAAGGAAAGGTCTTAGTAGCAATGAGTGGTGGTATAGATAGTACTGTAACGGCCATGCTAATGCATGAAGCCGGCTATGAAGTTATAGGCATCACAATGAAAACTTGGGACTATGCCAGCTCAGGAGGATCTAAGAAAGAAACTGGCTGCTGTAGTTTAGATAGTATCAATGATGCTCGTGAAGTCTCCGTAGAAATGGGGTTTCATCACTTCATATTAGATATCCGTGAGGAGTTTGGTGATTATGTTATTGACGACTTTGTAGATGAATATATCGCAGGACGAACTCCAAATCCATGTATCCTCTGCAACACTCATATCAAATGGTCATCATTGCTCAAAAGAGCCGATGCTATGGATTGTGAGTTTATCGCCACAGGTCACTATGCTAAGATCAATCATACTGATGGCCGATACCATATTACAAGAGCTAAGGATCTCAATAAAGATCAATCCTATGTGCTCTGGGGGCTATCTCAAGAATGTATGAGTCGGAGCATTTTCCCATTAGCAGACTATACTAAACCAGAAATCCGACAAATGGCTGCAAATCGAGGATATGAAGCACTTGCTAAAAAAGCAGAGAGCTATGAAATATGCTTCGTGCCGGATAATGACTATCGAGGGTTCCTGAAACGAAGAGTTCCAGGATTAGAAGATAGGGTTGCTGGCGGAATGTTTGTAGATCAACATGGTAATATCATAGGCAAGCATGATGGCTACCCATTCTACACTATTGGTCAACGCAAAGGATTAGGTGGAGGATTCAAAACACCTAAGTATGTGACTGAAATACGGCCTGATGACAATGTGGTGGTACTGGGAGAAGCAGATGACCTGCTGAGAAACGGTATGATCGTGTCAGAAGTCAATATGCAAAAATATCAAAGCATCGATAATGCTACTGAGGTCAGGACTATGGTAAGATATAATGACCCAGGTGTAATGGCTCAACTTTACACTCAAGGAAGTGATCAGATGAAGGTAGAATTCTTAGCTAATGTCAGAGGTATTGCCCCAGGACAATCCGCTGTATTCTATGAGGGGGATGATGTTATTGGTGGAGGAAGGATTTATTCAAGTCTTTAAAACGTAATACCTCCTGTAATACTGGGTACAGCACATTCTTCACTATAGTGGAACCTATATTTCCCTTCATGCATATGTCGTGTTAATCTATGGAGGACATCCTTCTTAGTAGAATTTAGCGTCTCATAGCCTGAATCACCAGGATACATGCTACAAAATTGTCCATCAACATAGCTAACTCGCGGAACAACTTTTATCGGCCCCGTCCTCTTGAATTCATCTATAACATCTTGATAC
Organism: uncultured Bacteroidota bacterium; assembly: GCA_902609095.1. Taxonomy (GTDB): domain Bacteria; phylum Bacteroidota; class Bacteroidia; order Chitinophagales; family Saprospiraceae; genus GYS-P2D. The sequence continues at coordinate 103,150 of CACLQQ010000001.1, forward strand.
TTAACAGCACCCTTTATACGCTGCAGTGTGATATACGTTGGAGGGAGTAGTTGCCGCATCCTACTAACACCTGAGGTAAAAATATCATTTATCCTTACCCAAGAATGATTCACGATTTCGCTACCATCAACCTGTACAGAACTCATATCATAGTCAATCAAAGTATGAAAAAACCAAGTTGCAAAACGCTTAGTCTCTCCTAATGGAGTAGTCCAATGATAGTAATGGTGCTCAGGGTTGACAGTTATCTCTAATTGAGTTTCTTCATAAGCCTCTCGCTTAGCTGCCTCGACAGCCGCCTCTATCAGTTTGTCATTTCCTTGCAGTTCTGACGGTTCTATTCTACCTCCTGGGAAAACCCAAAAGCCTGCAGCGAACTTGAGCACATCATTGCGCTTAAGCATCAAAATTTCTAATCCATCTCGATCGCTTTCTCTGAAAATACAAACTGTAGCCGCATGCCTTATTTCAACCATAACTTTATGAACACGGTAATTATATCAAGGGTTTCAAACGATAGAAGAGTTATAAGGGCATCTGGAATAAAATAGGATAGCCTCCTCCTTCATGTTCTGCTGAAATATAGAGTGTACTATCATTGGCCATTACTATACCTTCAGTTTGTCGGCGGTTGGTGATGTTCACTCGATTCATCTGACCTGATAAAAAGTTATCGCCTTCCCAATCAGAAACAGTCCAAACAAATGGATCAAACCCATCTCCAGGATTATATCCTAATAGATATAACTCTGTCATATCATCAGATAATGTTGCAGCCGTAAGTGTACCACGGACATCAAATGAATCAATTAGTGAGGCTACATAATCCCCTGAAATATTAGGTAGGCTATAGAGTTTAGTCTTCATATTCTGCCAATTTTTACTAAACAGATATAATTGATTGTTATAAGCTATCATCGACTCACAGTCATGATTATGATTATAACCACTATAGAATTTCGACTGATCTGGATAGGAGAATGTTATCAATTCACTCTCTACTTCATCATTATTCATGAGATCCTGAATCCTTGCCTTATAAATTCCTAAATCTTTTCGATTCCCCCTATTATTACCAAAGTTACCGGCATAGATATAGGTACTGTCTATACTAATATCTTCCCAGTCTACATTCTTAGCCCCCTTAAAGTATACCTTCCGAATGAGTTCACCAGATGATGGATCAAACTGATATAAAGCAGGCTCTCCCCCACTATCATTATGTGTCCAAAAGGTATCATCAATTTTAACAAGGCCAGATGTTTCATCTATGCTCTTAGACAATTTTAATCTGGCCGTATCCAGTGTGATCATCTCAAATCCAGAAATATCAGGTGTAACTCGGTATTCAGGAGTACAAGCGCATATGATAGCACTTATTAGGATAGAATACAATAAACGCATAGCTCTGGTAATTAGTTGAACGAAAGTATCAAGATTAAGTCAAGCATCGAAGGCCGGAGGAAACTTATTGATGAAAGAGGAAGAAACACTTATACAACGACTTAAGGATGGTGAGGAGAAAGCCATTGATAAATTATATCAGTCCTATGCCGAATTAGTTTACAACACAGCATTATCCTATTTGCAAAGCATCCCGGGTGCTGAGGAGGTTACCCAAGATATATTTATTTAAGTTTATAGGAGGATAAAAACCTTCAAAGAAGATTCAAAACTAAGCACATTGATCTATAGAACAACAGTCAATGCTGCACTGAATAAAATCAAATCGAAAAAGAAAATCCTGTTCTTGGGTTTGGATCAAGCCCATGAACAATCAAGCTTTGTTCATCCCAGATTTATCATGGAGCGAGCAGAATATGCCAAACTGTTATATCGTACCATACAGATTTTACCAGATAGTCAAAAAACATGCTTTATCCTGAGCTATATAGAAGAACTACCGAGAAAAGAAGTGGCTGACATCATGAATCTATCTCTTAAAGCTGTTGAGTCTCTCTTACAGAGGGCGAAGAAAAATCTTCAGAAAAATTTAATAAAACATTATCCCAACCGAAGGAAATAATAAATATCGATATCTAAGGAATAAGTAAGTAAAAAGCTATGAGCAACATACAAGAAAAAGAATGGACTGAATCAGTTCTGAGTAGCATGAGAGGAGCTTCTCGAGTACAACCAAATCCAGCAATTTTGGACAGAATAAAAGCTGATCTATCTCTGGCTAAGGTTCAACAGGTATCCACGGTGAAAAAGATAAAACTCATTGCCGCTGCTATAGGAATTCTACTTATTAATATGAATGCTCTGAATACCCTCAATAAAAATCAGTAGAACTCAGAGCACAAACCAGAACTATATTCATACACTCTCATCACAGATTACAAAATATAGCTCATGAGTCATCAAGCAATAGATAAATATGGGGCTATAGCCTTACTCATCATCAACTTAGGCCTGCTGTCTTTCATTTATATCGGCCATAGACCTCCACATCATGAAAATGGTAAACCACTTAATGCTCAGGAATTGCTCAAACTCACTGAAGCGCAACATGATGAATTCTAAGAATTAGCCAAAATCCATCATGATCGGATTGACAGCATTAAATCCGCTCAACGTCAATTACTGAAAGTCCAGATCAATAGTTCAGTATCTGACCTAGTTGATGATAATAAACTTATTCAGATGAGTCAATTGGAAATCATGAAAGTAAAAGAAGTCAGAAAGCATTTTAATGACATTAAAAACTTACTAACCCCTGAACAAGAAGCTACTTTTCAGTTATTCAAGGAAGTAGTTATTAAATAAATTACAAATTCTGACAAAAAAAGCCTGAATACCGAAGGATTCATTAAACATCATTGTCTAACAAGACAAATTCAAAAAATGAAGATGTTTTATCTCAATCTACTTTTACCAATACTCTTATTGATTACTTGTATTTCTTATGGCGATGAAGATGTTATGGATGTTAACAACGATGATACAATCACTACGCTTCATGAGGCTTTTGCTGAATTTGATATTGATAATATATCCATTGCCTTAGATGGTAATCAAGTTATTATAGAAACCAATGGATTACCTAATCACACTTCCCCATATTGGTCTAATAGTAATGAACGCTGTTTACAAACCCCAATGGGTACGGAGCATTGCTCTAATGAAGATGTGACAAAAGATCATCCATTATTCGTTGCTCCAATAGTGACTTCATATGATCAAATGGCACCAGGGAACATAGATAACTTTAATGGTTCGTTTACCCTCATCGTAGATGCAAATCCTTCATTGGCATCAAGTAGTACAGCTACGGGATTAGGCCCAACAGGCATCTGTAAGCGGCTCTGTAATCTATGATGATTAAGAAGGCCCTAATGTCGTCCCTCTTGAAGGAGCTATTGGCTTATTAAATTACACTGCTACTCATACGGGTCTACAGAGCTATCATTATCATCTTGAACCTAAGGCGTGGTATGATGATGATGGTGCATTAATAGGGATTATGGCTGACGAATTTTTCATCTATGGTCGTCGTGACTATGATGGAGCGTATCTAACAGACTTAGATGCCTCCGGTTGTCATTTTGGTCCTACCCCTAACAATCCAGATGGAGAGTATCATTACCATATTCAGAATGAGGCTTACTTAGGGGATTATTACATCTTATTTCCTGGTGATTATCAAGGTACTCCAAGTAGTATCCAATAAAATTTTAAATCTCAGATGAATCGCTTACGGTCACATACATCACCTTTAGTTCTGATAGTATTATTCATGTCATTCATGATGGTTGGATACAAGATAAGTTGGTCAGATGAAAAGACGATTGTTGACTACAAAGACTTAGTACTTGATCAAAAAAATGGATTGGTCTATACCAATGAGGAGCCCTTCACGGGTATGAGTATGAAATACTATTCTATTGGGAACACAGAATCGAAAAACTTATGTAAGAAGGGCAAAAAACATGGGGAAACTACAAAGTGGTTTGAAAATGGTCAGATCAGCTATGAATCTACTTATGTGAATGGAAGGCCAGATGGAATCAGCAAATCATGGTGGAAAAATGGTAAGCTAAGGACCAAATCTAACTATGCCCAAGGAATTGTCAACGGAGACCAATATCAATTTTATCAGAGTGGTGCGCTTTTCAAAAAAATTCATCTGGTTTATAGCAGGGAAAGTGGACTACAACAGTCTTGGACGGAAAATGGAAAGCTGTACAACAACTATTAGGTAGTAAATGGACGAATCTATGGACTCAAGAGATCCAAATTGCGCTTCCAACTAGACAAAGAGAACATCAAAGCATGATATCATGAAAAATGCAATAGTAATTAAATTAGCTCTATTCTTGATCGGATGTAAAGACAGTAATATGTCAACGGCTAACTCGCCTTATTATACTGACCCAACATTTACACCAGAGTGGCTAATACCTAACTCAAGTGAGTTGAAACATCTCCATAAAATCTTTGACTTTGAGTTGGTGAATCAAGATGGAGAAAAAGTTACTAATAAAACATTTGATGATCATATCTATATTGTATATTTTTCCTTTAACATTTGTCCAGGTATCTATTCTAATATGACAGCTAACATGGGGATCATACAGGAGGAGTTTATCGATAATCAGGATATTCTGCTTCTATCTCACTCGGTCACTCCAGAGCGAGACTCGGTTAGCATCTTAAAAGCTTATGCTGAAAAAAAAGGGGTACTGTCTGGGAAATAGCATTTAGTTACTGGGGATCGCCAATAGATTTATCGTTTGGGTAGGAAGGAATATTTTGTTGAAGAGGATTTAGGTATCGAGCGAGACTTAGATGAGTTCTTGCATACAGAAAACTTTATTCTCATCGATAAAAACAAACACATTCGAGGTATTTACAATGGTCTTAACAAAGCTTCTATTGAGAACCTAATTAGTGATATTAAGACTCTCCAAAACGATTTCTAATTATAAGAAGCAATAATATTGGTTTTGGTTAAAACGAAGGAGGGAAGTGCAAATACACTTCTATCTTCTAATTCTTGATATACCATCACTATCTTCTAAGAGTTGAAGGTTGCTCCAGCTTTTAAGTATCTACCCATAAATCCAAATTGAGATACCCGCCACGGATAATGTAATCTCCAGCCAAATGGATCCAAATTACCATCGATTCTGTCTGGGAAAATATCGAATAGATTATTCACTGATGCTGTCAACATAAAGTTCTCAGGAAGGCTATAAGACACCATTATATCTGTGATAACCGTACCACTAAACTGTTGGTTCGAAACCGGAGAGTTGACACTTCCAAAATATGTATAGTTGAAGTTTAACCCAACATCGGCTAAATCAAAGTTCATATCTAACTTGGTCTTAGCGTCTGGTCGTGCTGAAGTCAGTAATCTGGATGGTAGATCTCCAAAAATGGAAACATTCCCAAATACTGCAGGTGCTTCAACCCCACCGTCTAAATTAGTATTATTGAAATTCGCAGCTAAGACGATATCGAAATCATTGCCATTATCTCCAATATTAATATTGTCGATATTAAGCACTAAATCCAATCCTGAAGTCTTAGAGTCTACTGTATTAATGAAGAACTTAAACGCTTTAATATTAGATGACGCCAAGGCATCTCCAAGCGCAGTTCCAGCAAAATTGCCCACACCTGTCTGATCCGAGAATAATACTCTGTCATTAACAGTGATGTTATAATAATCGGCAGACACAGTTACATTATCAGCCAACTTATAAGTCAGACCTAAAGTAAAGTTTTAATGACGTTTCAGCATCTAACTGAGGCACTCCTAAGATATTATGAGTGATGTTATCAACATTACTGAATGTCCCATCTTTTATAAGTCCAGAAGCTCCAGCAGTCGTTTGAATATTACTCAAATAAATCTGGTGTAATGATGTAGCTCTAAATCCTGTACTTACTGAAGCTCTAATAGCGCCCTTGCGCTCACCTAATAGATATCGAGTGTTCACCCTCCAGCTGACATTGCTACCGAAGTCAGAGTAGTCTTCATATCTCAAAGCACCTCCCTCCTACTAGGAATGCATCATTCACATCATAGTCAAGACTAACATACACACCTATGTTATTACGATCCTCATCTACTGCATTATCTGGTGTTGATCCAGGGAAAGAATCTATTCTAGGTGCAGGAGTATAGGATGTAGTCTGTCCAGCTGTGGTAACAAAGTTCTCTCGTCTATACTTTGTTCCAAATGCTAATGATAGCTGACCTACGGATCTGGATACATCAAAATTACCATCGAGGTTAGAGAATGATTAACCGCCCGGTTTGAAGCTGATAGGGCTTGCTGCACCCATAGTTCTATTCAGAGAATTATTTACAGTATAGTCTATAGAGTTACTTCCGTACGTGAGAGACAAGTCAGTTTCCCAATCTCCAAAAGTATTTCTACTTCCCACAGATCCAGTCCAGTAAGATATGTCTGATTCAAAAGTCGACTGATAACCTACATAAGCCTCTCCGGGTTCTGTAAGCAATCCAAAATCAGTCGGCTTCCAGTATGAAGTTCTATAAAATGCAAAGGAAGTTCCATCCCTACCTGTATAGACAAGGTTACAATAAATCTGACCTTTACTCTTAGCGTAATCGCTTCCGAAGTTGGTCATAAATAAATACTTGATGATCTCAGGCTGCCCATTAGTCATTCCTAAATCAGGAAACTGTTTGAAATAGGCATCTAATCCAGGATCATTTCCTAAGGCTATACCGAATAAAGAATCACCTACTTGATCAGCAAACTCTCCTGCACGATCAGTTAATCCCTGATCATAGTACTCGGCTGTGAGATTGATAAATCCAATGCTACCTAAGGCGAAGCCTGTACTGAAATCTATATATGTAGTCTCACCATCACCTAAATTGCTCACTCCAAAATTAACATTGATTTGGCCAGAAGTTTGCTCCTTGAGGATGATGTTAACTACACCAGCGATAGCACCTGGGTCATACTGAGCGGCAGTACCATCACTTAAGATCTCAACACGCTCAATTGCTGCGACAGGAATACTCTTCATATCTGTTCCAACCTCACCCCTACCTGGAGTATCATTTAGGTATACCTGTGAACTCTGATTCTTTCTCTTGCCATTCACAAGTACCAATGTCCTATATGGCCCTAAGTTTCTTAATTCGGATGGATCGATATGTGCCGTAGCATCTGATATCGCCATGTTCTGGCTATTATAAGATGGCACCTTGTAATTGATAATCTGATCTAAGTTCTTTTACCCACTACTACGAAGTTCCTTTGCATTGATATTGTCAATAGTTACTGGACTTTCAAGTACCGTTCTTGGCTTACCACGAGTACCAGTAACCACTACTTCATCGAGTGTAGACCCTTGAGATAAATACACATCAAACATCCCATCACTAACTGCAATTTCTTGCTGTGCAAATCCAGTAAAGCTGATAACTAAAATCGGGCTATCGGTGATGGTATTGATCGAATAATTACCATCAAGATCTGTAACAGTACCATTATAAGTCCCTTTCTACATGACAGTAGCCCAAATAAAGGTTCACCATTCGCACCAGTGACTGTACCACTTACTTGCGAGTTGAGCACATAACTGGTGAAAATCAGTAAAAAAGTGTAGAATAGTTTTTTCATACTTGTTGTTTAAGATCGAATTTAAGTTCATACTTTTCCACAGCGACTTTTTTACCTCTTTTGACAGTTCCACTAACTACATTACCTGTAGGTGTAAGTTTATTATTAATCAATAGTTTAGAACGATTCACACATTTAATAAATACAAAATTATCCGGGAGAGGATTAGAATCTATAGCCTTTAGATCCCAAAAAATTATATCAATAAGGTTTACATCAAGTGTTATATTCCTCATTAGTGATCCCTGTGGTTTATCCAAAATTGCATATTGAGAATAAGTTAGCATTTATCATTTCTATAGTATTAACATGAAGCATGACTTTATGCAAGGTTTGAGCATAGCTTAACGAAGAAAACAATGGAAACTGCCTACAGAATATGAAAAAGGTATATGAGTTTTTTCATATTTTGGTTGAAATTAATCGACTTATGAAGCGATTACGCTTACTAAGCATTGAGCCTTAAGATAATTCTAACTTAGACATTAGCTTTGATTAATAATTGTTAGCGTCAATTAATGATGCCTCAAAGGATGATATACTTCTGATATTAGTAGTTTATTAAATCAACTAATATGAAAGCTGTAGTCGTCTCAAAATCAGGAAGCTTAGACAACTTAGAGATTGTTGAGAAAAAAGATCCAACCCCAAAACCAAACGAAGTCGTAGTTCGATGGCACGCTACATCGCTGAATTATCATGACTATCTCGTAGCCATAGGGGCCATACCAGTAATGCCTGGTAGAATTCCAATGTCAGATGGGGCCGGTGAGATAATAGCAGTTGGCTCTGACGTTATGGATTGGAAGGTCGGAGATCAAGTTATGTCTATGTTCTTCCCAGGATGGCAAGAAGGGGCTCCCGGCCTTATGAAAATAGCAGGCATTTCTGGAGAGACGATTGATGGATATATCTGTGAGTCGTCCGCGATTAGTGCAAAATCCATAACCCATATGCCTGAAGGTTATAGTTATGCTGAGGCAGCCACCCTTCCTTGTGCTGGACTAACCGCTTGGAATGGATTGACTCATGCTGGAGGCCTTATGGCAGGACAGAAAGTTCTTATCGAAGGAACTGGAGGGATGTCTCTATTGGGCTTGCAATTTGCCCAAGCAGCAGGAGCTCAAGTTTATGCTACAACATCGAGCGAGGCAAAAGCTCAACGACTCAAGGATTTAGGTTGTGTAGAAGTCGTCAATTATAAGGAAGATATAAGATGGGGTAAAACCATATTTAGAAAATCTGGAGGAATAAACCTTATACTTGATGTGGGAGGAGGTTCTACTATGCAACAATCGATCGAAGCTGCTATATTTGGAGGTAAAATTATATCTATTGGAATACTAAGTGGAGGTAGAAAAGGTCAGATTACATTTCCGAAACTCTTCTTTAAATTCATCAAAATGGAAGGAATCGCCGTAGGTAACAGAGTGATGCAAGAAGCAATGATTGCTGTGATTAATACTTCAGGAATCAAACCAATAATTGATAAATCATTTGGGTTTGATGAACTCGCAGCTGCATTCAGGTATCAAGAAAGTGGCCAACATTTTGGCAAAATCGTAGTGGAATGGTAAGAGTTTTCCATCTTGTCATGGCTTTTACTTTTGGGTGGATGAGTTGTTCCTCACCTACCACTAAGATCGATTTACGATACATTGATTTTGAAGAACAAATAAATTGTGGACAAGCTCACATAGATGTTTCACCCTTGGGAATAATACGTATGAGTTGGACAAGATACGATTCTGATTCGACCTATAGTTTAATGATTTCTACTTTAGAAGGTAATACCTGGTCCTCTACTCACACCATTGCATCAGGAACAGACTGGTTTATAAATTGGGCCGATTTCCCTGCCATACAAAGCTTCAATGATGATCAACACATAGCGGCACATTGGTTAGAGATGAGCGCTGAGGGCACCTATGACTATAATATAATGGTATCATTGTCAGCCGATGGTGGAAAAACATGGAGTGATCCTTCCAAACTTCATGATGACGCAATTACAGCGGAACACGGATTCGTGAGTATGGCGAGGTACCAAGATAAAATTTATGTTTCTTGGTTAGATGGTCGTAATACAGTCATGCATGATAATAATCATGAGCATAGAGGATCAATGACACTTAGGGGAGCCTTTATAAATAAATCATTCGACATAACTGAAAGAAAAGAATTAGATAATCGAGTATGTGATTGTTGCCAGACTAGTACAACCTCTAATAACTCTACCATCTTGACAGCATATCGAAATCGCAGTAGCGCTGAGATTAGAGATATATGCTATGTAATCCATAAAAATAATTTTTGGTCAGATCCCCATACAGTACATAATGATGAATGGCTCATAGCAGGATGTCCTGTAAATGGACCGGCATCAGTCATGAATGAGGATCTTGCTGGAATAGCTTGGTTTACTATGGGAAGAGATGAATCTAAAGGTAAAATACAACTTGCTATCTCAAAAGATGGTGGAGTAAACTTTCTAGAGCCTATACGATTGGATGAAGGTGATCCATTGGGGCGAGTTGATATAAAGTTATATGACCAAAACAAATTTATCGTGACATGGATGGAAGCAAGAGATACTGAAGCTGATATTATTGCATCTATAGTGGATGAAGGTCTAAATGAACTAAACCGCTTCGTTATATCTAAGGTGTCACCAAAGAGGTCCAGTGGTTTCCCAAGATTTGTAGTCAGAGACAATGATATGATCATCAGTTATAATCTTATTGAAAAGGACGATTCCTCAATTGAGACCAAGATCATAGACATAACGAGTGTATTACAGTAGATGAACGTCATCAAACCTATAGACTTCACTCCTATTAAAGCCTGGCGATTAGGTTGCAATGCATTTGGGTCTCCTAAGATGTATGTCTATTGCTATCTCATAGACGGTTTACTTATGGATACTGGACAGCCAAGAGTTCAAAAGGAACTTTCTGAGGTACTGCAGAACGAACGGATTGATAAAATAGTCGTGACCCATCACCATGAAGATCATCACGGAAACATAGGAGCCTTAAAAGAACTTAAAAATATATAGGCTTACGTTTCTCAGCGATGCAGCGAATTGATTTGGAAACCTCAACGGGTCGAATTCGCCAGATGGATGACTTGGGGGCAGCATGAACCAGCACAATTGATTCCGATAATAAGTCGATCTATCCAAACAGATATTTATCAATTTGAAGTGATCGAGACTCCAGGGCATGCCAAAGGTCATATCAGTCTATACGAGTCGAGTCAAGGCTGGCTCTTCTCCGGAAATATTTTTATCAATGACTAAATCAAGATGTTTATGAGAGATTAAATAATTGGACATCATATCTTGTCTCTGCGTAAACTTGTTCAATTAGATTTTGATAAACTCTTTTGTAATCATCAACCAATCATGACTAACCCTAAAGAAAGGATAGCAATTAAATTAAGTTTTTTAGAACGATTCTATGATAAAGTAAGTCACGAATATCATAAAGGGCATGATGCTAAAGCTATTATAAAAAAGCTCAACTATAAGGACGACAAGCTGAGCATACTACTCTCATGGGGGCAGCTGAGTCGCACGAATGTGGTACGTTCAGTAATCAATTCTGTCCATCAAAAGATATTAAAGGATTAATCTATTTTTGCCGCCCTAAGATGTGTACTGTTACATACATACCTACCCTAACCGGAGATTATACCTTCACCTCTAATCGTGATGAAGCACCTAATCGTTCAGCCGTTAAGATCACTGAAGAGAAACTATATGGCAAAACTTTACTTTACCCAAGAGATGAAGAGTCAACAGGATCATGGATCATCATTTCAGATTCCAACCAATTAGTCTGCATTCTGAATGGTGCTTTCGTCAGACATAAACGCAAACCAAAATATCGGAAGAGCAGAGGACTAATGGCCAAAGAGTTCTTTTCTTATATGAATGCGGAGAGCTTTATAAAAGAATATAATTTCGAAGGTATAGAGCCATTTACTTTAATTATAGTAGACAGAGGAACACTTTATGAACTGCGCTGGGATGAATCTGATCTACATGTAAAGCGACCTGAGTCTACTCAGATGCACCTATGGACATCAGCGACACTTTACGACGATGACATGCAGCGTAAAAGGCAACAATGGTTTACAGACTGGCAAAGGCAAACAATGTGTATGAATCAAAACTGTATTCTATCATTTCATAAGAATGGTGGTGAAGGCAAACCTACGTCTGATATAGTGATGAACTTTAAGGATATAGTACGAACCACAAGCATAACCTCAATAGAAAGTGATCATTTAGAATTCAACATGAGGTTCGAATCATTAGAATGTGAAGAAGTGAGCACACGGCTTATGCCAAAGTCCATGTCTTAAACTCGTTTCGAACGAGATACGCTGCAGCAAAGAATATGATTAAGTTAACTGGAGCCATGGAGTAGTAAATTCCATTGACGCCAAAAAATAGAGGTAAAACCAATACAAATGGGAGAAATAGAGCCAATTCTCTTGACATTAACATGAAGCCCGCCATCCTTGCTTTACCCATAGATTGAAACATAGTGATTCCCATCAAAAAGAATGGAAATACAATATAACTGAGCATCTGTATTCTAAAATTCATAATATCCGTTGGAGTAAATGTTACCTCAGGGAGCATCCAGCTTAATATTACCCTTGGGAAACTCAATTCTAAAACCCAAAATATGAATAGCATGAAGGTAGATGCCTTTGCAAAAATCGTAAAGGCTTCCTTAACCCTTGCCAAGGATTGGGCACCATAATTAATTCCAACAATGGGTTGCAGTGCTTGTGAAAATCCAAAGATCGGCATGATCATTAAAATCATGATCCTATAGCATGCACCCATGAATGCTATGTTCCAATCATCACCATAGTGAGCTACAGATCTAAATACGAAAACCTGCTGAACCAGAAACATAATCTGCATCATCATGGCAGAGACGCCTACACTCAAGACAGGCTTAGTTATACTTTTCTCTAATCTCCAGTAAGACATATCTAATGGGTAATTCTGTCGCCCTCTAAGGAAGTAGATCAAGCCTGTAATCGTAAGAATTATCATGGCCACAACTGTTGACCATGCGGCTCCAGATATACCCCAGTCCAACACAACGATGAATAACGGATTTAAAACTATATTGAGCACAGTAGCAAAAATGAGATAATACATTGCCTCGTTCATCTTGCCTTCTGCACGAATCAAATTATTGAGCACCACACCATAGACACGAACCAAAGCTCCAATCATCATGATTCTATAGTACTCTGCCCCAAGTGTTATGAGATTTCCAGAACCTCCCATCAACTCGATCAGTTCCTCAGCAAAAGTCAATCCAAAAACAGTGAGTACTGAAGAGATAATCAACGAAAGGATAGTTACGCTACCAAAAATTTTTTGTTGAACATCGATCTGATTAGAGCCGATAGCGATACTTAGCAATGACGATCCTCCAAAACTAATCATAACTGCTCCAGCATTAGTAAGCATGGTCAATGGAAAGGCCAGAGATACCGCTGCTAAAGCCTCCTGACCCACATACTGCCCAATGAATAGCGCATCGATGAAGGTGTTGAGACTATTAATAGACATGGCGATAATAGCTGGCACGGAGAAATTCGCCATCAAAGACCAGATACTCTTACTGAGTATATCTTGTCTAAGTGCATTATCTGTGGTTTTACTCATGTATGTATACTTACATCGGATAGCTCCTGAACTAAGACCATAGACTTAGTAATTGTTGCGCTGGCAACCAATTTGTCATTGACAAAAGCCTTACTTTCTAAAAAAGACAAGCTCCTCCCTAATCGAATCAATCTACCCTTCACAATCATTTTATCCCCCAGATTTACAGGCTTTATAACCTGAACATTAATCTGATGAGTCACTCCTATTTGGTTCTCATCGATTTGGCTTAATAGAGCGGTATATGCAGCTAGATCGCATAGTGCATAGATGAGACCACCGTGAAGCATATCTGTAGGATTGAGCATATTCTCAGTCACTTCAACTAGTACTTCAGATTGTCCCTCTTTTGATTGAATATCTCTTATACCCCAACTTTGATGCAATGGCAATTGTCTGACTCTAACCAGTTCAGCTGTATTCATAGGAGTCCTTTCTAAAAAAGATGCAATAATAGAATAACTTCATCTCTATATGGGGGTACTGCTGAACTTATACTATGATGTACTCAACATTGTTTCCATTATGGTGAATGGGATATGGTGCATATGGTGCTATCAAGTTCAGTCCTGTCAACGCTCTACTTACATATATGATGAGGACAAACAGTTGAAATTAGACTTCTACCCTACCACTTTAATACATAGTAGACCAATGCCGCTAATTCTGTATGCGCATGGAGGTGGCTGGGTAGGAGGCTCAAGGAAAAACATCCCTCCTGCCATCTTGGCCCAACTCGACAGAGGTTATACTATTGCGAGCATTAGCTATTCTCTCATGCCAAAGCATAAGTACCCTACCCCAATAAATGATATCGTAGGTGCTTTTAAGTGGATCCAAGATCACCATGATGAGCTCGGGATAGATCCCCATCGAATTATCGGATGGGGATTATCCGCTGGGGCACAAATCATCAACTATGCCGCCATCCAAAAAAATCTCTTCGCAGGAGTGATTTCTTGGTACGGGTTTTCAGACTTAGTAATAGAAGATGCCAACTACTTTCATCGTATTACCAGACTGTTAATTCATAACTATAGTAATGGCGCTCAGCCTATTATAACTAATAGAGTCAACTCAGAGACATGCTCGTTCTATATCGTCCATGGGGCAAAGGATCGTTTCGTTCCAATCGACCAAAGTGAGCGATTGTATAGAGCATTATCTAAATCAAAGCAACCCTCTCAACTCAAGGAATATCCAAACTATTATCATGGAGATTGGCGATTGAATTACAAAAGTGAGCTTCAAGAATTCAACACTTTTTTAGATTTGGTTTCTAAAGCAGATTTGCTAACTAATTGAGCTCAGATGAATCTCACGTTCAAAGAAGCCGTATCAGGTGATTACAATACCATAGCCGAGATCTATAACGAACATATTAAGCGGCAAATCTCTACTATGGATGAACATCACTATATCACAGAAGATATAGATAGCTGGGTCAATAACTTTAACAGTCGAGAGCGATTGTATGTGGTCACTCTGGCAGAAAAAATCGTTGGTATGGGAATGATCAAGAAATATAGTGATCGTAAGGGTTATAGATATGCTGCAGAAACTGCAGTATATCTAACTGAATCGGTAACTGGAAAAGGAATTGGGAGTGAATTCAAGAAATTCATAATCGCCGAGAGTAAGAAACTAAAATACCATCATCTGGTTGCCAAAATATTCAACTCTAATCAGCGTAGCATACAATACAATCTCTCATTAGGCTACGAAATAGTAGGCATTCAAAAAGAAATTGGATTCAAGGATGGCGCATGGCAGGATGTCTGCATCATGCAATTAATCCTATAAAGTTGAGGTGCTAAAAATTGAATCCTAACTTTAGTGAAAACTGATTTTGTTCATCATTGATAGAGTGATATGGCTGCAAGATGGCACTACCTAATATCTCCATAAATACCCCTACGGTCATACTATTGTGCCACACATCCAATCCTTCTCCAGTTAACCATACCCAACCATAATGATATCCTCCTAAGATTCCTATATGCATCGGCGAAATATTATTGTTCCATTCGAACAAGTGCATCCTTAGATCAATGTTCTGAAAGAATGCTGACTCTCCTCGAAATCGATTATTCCTAAATCCTCTTAGGTTTGAGGGGTTACCTAAATCTGCATACTGATAGAACTGTGGCTGACCCCAAACTTTAATATATCCTATATTGGTAGCTAATACGATCTCAGGAGCAGCAAATAACTGAAGGTAACAATGCAAATCTCTACTCAGTGTTCTAATACCCTGAGAATTAGAAAGATTCTCCTGCAAGCTAAAGGAATTATGCATCTTAAATCCATTGTGAGGGAATATCGTATTATCAACAAACCCCAATTCTTGGATGATCGTAAACCCAAGGAAATTGCTCCGCTCAGCCTGCTCGCCAGTGAATCCTAAGGCCTGATCTGTACGTACTTACACGCCCCTCTTGAAGATCTACGTCTATAGATTCAAAAGTAGGTTCTATCTTAATAGCATCAGTAAGACCAGTATTAAAATTCAGTAGCAGGTTAAACTCAATGGACTGGATTAAGACCCAATTGAACTGGATATCTCTAAGCTCATTGATGCTATTATTCCCCAGACCAAAATAGTTCTCATAGCGAGGGTAGTCTACTACCAGATCTGGAGTGAAATCCACCGATCCAATTACATCTATGAAGTGTCCATCATATCCTACTCTGAATGCATTCTGAGAACCCGGCGCTATACTGGCATTTACGCTATGCTCAGATTTAAATGGATCCTTACGCCATCTCATAGTAGTCCAAGATACGGAGCCTCCTATCCATAGACCGTCATCTGGCGTGAAGCCAAAGAATGCAAATGGAAAACTGGTGTTATACTTGAATCCTGATCAATCACAGTCATTGATATTTAGATCAGATACAGAGGTATGATCTTTTATCTTATAGCCTTTCGGCTTGATCCCTCTCGGCGTGTCATAGGCATACACTGCCAATACCCTCCATATTAGTCAGTTCATCCTCTCCTTCTCCACCTATGACTCTTATTCTGATCTCATTGTTATTACTACCCGAGATATCAAAATGATCCTTACCTCTCAATCCATATGAGCGAATCTCATTGGTTTCATTTGGATAAAATACTCGAGAGTATTTTGCTAGTTTCCCTTTTTTATCTCGATCAATGTGCATCTCTGCCAGTACTCGGACATATGGAAAGTGCTCTACTTCAAAATGATCCTTATTATCCGAACCTGTCACCTCTACTTCCTTAATTATAAACTCGTAAAGCTTTTGACCAGCTCGCAGCAAATCGCTTTTTCGGGAGATGAGTTTGGATCTGATATCCTCGCTATCTATATCCTCCACTTCATCTGGCAGTGCAGCTATCGCATTAGATATATCAGCCTCGGTAATGTCTTCTTGCAGTTTTTTAATGCCAGATTCCCACGTGGATCATTCCAATTCATTAAGAAAATATCTATCAAAAGTTTTGGCATTGAAGGATAGGTTCTCTACATCCTTGATCTTGTGCTTCATCCCCCTTGAACTTCCTTATTATGAAACTTAAAATATACCAAGGTACAACTCCTTGAAATCTGTAAAACGCTTAATCTCTATCTCTTGGAATCGGCCTGTAAATAGTTTTATCTTCTTCTTCAAATGTTGCCCAACGCCATTGGTCATGTATACGAAGCCAAAAATCATTAATAAGATCAAAAGGATGAAAATTATGACTGACAACCAGGCACTCCCTCCATGCCTACCCTCGACATAATGCTCATGCATCAATTCTATATTACGCCGATGAGAACAGAATCTGAAATCGAATATATCACCAAGTACTGGGATGACGCCTATAATGACGTCAGTTGCCAGATTAAACAACATTTTAAATATCAACTTACCACTGGGCTCCCTTGCGATACATAATGGTCACCAGTCCCGTCCCAATTAGAATAGTGAATATGTCTCCGATATATGGAATCAAACCAATGATAGCATCTATACCAAACCTAAAGTTGGTACTTGGAAACCTAAACTTATTATCTAAAACCTCGGCTGCTCGATCTAATAAAATTAGATCTTTACTGGCTTCAGGTTTATTCTGTTCTTCTAATTCGATCATCGACTCCGTGGCTTATTCATAATGTCGAATAAAAGTAATCGTGATATATTTTCTTTTCAAAGTTAAAAGGAAGACTTTTATACCATGTTAAAAATCGGAACCCGAGGAAGTAAGCTTGCCCTATGGCAAGCACATGATTTGCAGGCACAATTAAAGGGTTTAGATATTGATAGCGAACTGGTCATCATCAAAACTAAAGGGGACGAAATCCAGAATCTGGGTTTTGACAAATTAGAGGGTAAAGGCTTTTTCACCCAGGAGATAGAGTATGCTCTATTAGCTGGAGATATCGATGTAGCCGTCCATAGCATGAAGGATCTCCCTACAGAGATGGTTGAAGGTCTGAGCATAGCGGGACTCTCTAAGAGAGCGAATCCGGCTGACTTCCTGATCATCAAGAAACCATCTTTAGACCCCTCTCAGCCTCTAATGCTTAAGTCAGGTAGAAAAATAGGTACATCGTCAATCAGAAGGAAAGTACAACTGAAGCATTTTGACCCAACTATAGATACGGTTGATGTAAGAGGCAATGTCCCCACCCGATTAAAGAAGTTAAATACCGAGGATTATGATGCCATAGTTTTAGCTGGTGCTGGAGTTCAGCGATTAGAGATCTCTCTCGATGATTATCATGTGATAGAGTTCAGTCCCAAGGAGTTTGTCAGTGCCCCGGCACAGGGAGTTATCGCCTACCAATGTCGCACAGCCAATAAGCCCACAAGAAGAATATTGAAGCAAATCCATGATGCCTCTACGGCGTTATGCACTAATGTGGAGCGCAAGGTGATGAAAATCATGGATGGTGGATGCCAACTACCCTTAGGAGCTTATTGTGAGCGTGACAGGGCAGGGAATTACCATTGCTACGCCTCATATTCACCCGGGCACGATCAACAGTTGAAACATGTGAAACTAAGTCAAAGTACTCATGCTGGCTTAGCGGAGCGCATTGTTGAGCAACTTAAATCGGAATAGTATGTACATAATATTTGACTCCTCTGCTAACGGTAAACCGAGAAGCTACAAGGCCCCTATCGATGACTTGTTCAATTGGCCAAGGCTATTACACCTAAGCTGGATACTATTGGATAAGGATCTCAAACCGATACATGATTACGATTGCCTTATTGCACCACAAGGATTCACTCCTAAAGGTGAGGCCTATACCCGGCATCATATTGACATAGAAAAAGTAAAGGAGCAAAGGGTTAGCCTCAGGGAGGCCTTAGAGAAATTCGATGAGGATGTGAGGAGTGCGGATTATGTATTTGCTCATAATCTCAATTATAATGAAGGAATAGTAGGTTCAGAGTTTTATAGAGCCTCTATGCCAAGTCCACTCATAGCTGCTGACAAATATTGCCTCATGCATGAAGGAACATATTATTGTAAAATCCCGGGTAAAAGAGGATATAAGTGGCCTACCCTACAGGAAATGCACAGGACTGTATTCAAACAAGGTTTTTCTCCAGCAAATAATGCTCGTGCAGATGTTATAGCAGCCGCAAGATGTTTCATAGCATTGAAGAAAGCGCGAGCTTTTGAAGACATATTTACAGATGACGATGATGAATAAGACCAAAGACATATTTATTTCACGCCATTTAGTAGAGGACTCAATGCTACTAAATCACTTTGACCATAATGAAATCACATATGATCATCGGTCGCTCATTAATTTTGAGGCAGTTGCCTTTGATAAGCCTTGGTCTGAGTGGTTGTTTTTCTACAGTAAAAAAGGAGTAAAGTATTATTTTGACCAGTTAGCTGTCCAAAAGCTTCGATCGCATAAACTGGCTTGCTTTGGTCCTGGCACAGCCAGTTATTTGTTAGACAATTATGGATTTATGCCCGATTTCATTGGGACAGGAGAAAAAACCTCTACTTCTGATCTTCTTATTGAAATGATAAGCTCAGAATCTGTATGCTTCATAGTAGGTAAAAACTCGATTCGCTCAGTCCAAGAACTCTTAGATAATCATATAGAATCAGTTGAGATATGTGTCTACAATAATACCCCAAAAACTAATGTACAACTGGGACATTATGGTGCAGCCATATTAACGAGTCCCATGAATTATGAAGCATTTGTGAATAATGGAGGTTCATCTGACACGATCATCAGTATAGGAGAAACCACCTCCAATAAGATCAAAGAAATTGATCCAATAGCACTAATACATCAATCTGATGAACCATCAGAGATGAGCATCCTTAAAACATTGACTGCTATTTCAACTAATTAATCCAAAAATCTGGTTCATAATATCTAAATAATATGCTCAAGAGTCTATACATTAAAAATTACGCCATCATAGAGCAGATTCAGTTAGAGTTTGATGAACAATTCAATGTGATCACTGGTGAGACAGGAGCGGGTAAATCTATATTACTTGGAGCCTTAGGACTCATATTGGGTAATCGAGCAGATACTAAGGTGCTCTATAATCAAGACGAAAAATGTATCGTTCAGGCGGAGTTTGCCATCAATGATCAATTCATCAATCTACTACCAGAAAGTGAAAACTATGATCTCGAACAAACAACTACCCTAAGGAGAGAAATCAATAGCAAAGGAAAATCAAGAGCGTTTATCAATGATACACCAGTGCTGCTGAATGAGTTAAAAGGTGTTGCTCAGATATTAGTCGACATACATAACCAGTATGACACCCTCAGCATAACAAGCTTGGACTATCAAAGAGAAGTAATTGACATCTATGCAAGAACTGAAAAAGAGCAGAAAGCCTATCACAAGGTTTATCACGACTACCTTGGCTTAAAACAAGAAATTCAACAGCTTAAGAATAGACACAAGAAAGGCAAGGTTGATCAAGACTATCTGCTATTCCAATTAGAAGAATTGGGAAAGATACCTTTGAATAATCTAAGTAAAGACTCATTAGAAGAGGAGTTTAATACCCTAAGCAGTAGTGAAGATATAAAACACACATTAGCTCAGATTACTCAGACTATCGGAGAAGGTGAGATGAGTGTAGAGTCCAGGCTATTAGAGATCAACCGATCACTGGGTAGTATCTCAGACGTCAATAGCGATCTAAGCAATCTCCATCAAAAAATGGAAGAGGTTATAGAGGACCTACAAGAAATAGATCGATCCTCGGTAAATCTGGCTGAGAACTTAGAACATAACACTGAGCGAGCAGCTGAGCTGAAGGAAACTTTAGATCACATATATCTCTTAGAGAAGAAGCATAACCTTAACGGTATTGAGGAGCTAATCCAACTCAGAGATCAGATTGAAGAACAAACCAGTTCCAACCAAGATCTGGATGGCCTTATCTCTAAAAAAGAAAATAAGCTCGCTGAAATTAAAAAAGAGCTGTGGCAGAGGGCAGAAACTTTAACTGAAAAGAGACAATCATGTGGGCCTAAACTAAAAAAGTATTTAGAAGCAACCTTGCGAAATCTTGCCATTGCAAATGCTAACATAGATTTGGTGATAACAGAGTTATCAGATTTTGAAGCCCATGGTATTGATAAGGTGGATATTCGCTTCAGTAGTAATAAAGGAATAGAGCCGCAGTCTATAGAAGGTACAGCCTCTGGTGGAGAGCTTTCTCGATTAGCGCTGAGCGTTAAGAGTCTCCTGGCTGGTCATACAGATAAGCTAACTATGATTTTTGATGAAATAGATACGGGTATCTCAGGTGCCGTTGCTCTACAGTTGAGTCATATCTTAACTGACATGTCTCAGAACCATCAGATCATCTGCATAACACACTCACCTCAAGTTGCTTCTGCTCAGGGAAAACACTTTAACATTTATAAGACTGATACTGCTGAGAGAACTATTACACATGTGAGAACGCTATCACAAGAGGAACGAGTGAATGAACTTGCTAAAATGCTCAGTACAGATCCACCTTCAACAGCCGCAATAGCAAATGCTACAGAACTATTGAAGGCGGTCTAAGAAAACGATTATCTAATTAACAAGAGCTTTCCTCTTTGAATTGACTCTTGAGCTTTCACGGTAAAATGTATCAATCCATTATTGTCTCCGAGATCATCTCGAGATACATTAATTGTATTAAGTCCATTGATCAATTGTAGATCTTGTCGAGCAATCAATTGACCATTCACATTATAAAAGAATACTTCTGCAGTCGTATCAGTTGGACTGAAGACACTTATAGTAGATTGTTCGGTGAA
>CACLQQ010000002.1 GCA_902609095.1 uncultured Bacteroidota bacterium
TAAGGTAGAAAGTGAAGAAAGTCTTGGTTCCAAATTCTCTGTGGTACTACTATCTATTGAAGTTTCAGGATGTCTAAATGTAACAGAAATAAAGAGATTCAAGCCTATTTAGGAAGGAGCGAAATTTGAAATTCATCGTACTCTAATAGCATAAGATAATAATATGAATCAGAAATACATCGCATGCTTGATACAAAAATTAGAGCTCGATTATGCCTTAGCAGACAATGGCAAAATTGCTACCGAGCTCACCTAAAGTCAAAAGTATTCAGTCATTTTAATGAATTGATAAATGCCTGAATTAGATGGTTATGGTGCAACTCTACAGATTAGAAAGACTGCCAATATCAATAAGAATACACCTGTTATTCCTCTTACAGCCTCTGCCTTGATATAGCATAGAAAGCGAGCTTTTGAAGTTGGCATAAATGACTTCTTAACTAATCCTTTCACTCCAGGTCAACTTAAATCAAAGTTGAAAATGGTATAAACCAGTCGATCAAAACTATAAGAGGCTTTTTTAACTATTCTTTTGAAAGAGTTAGCAGAGTACCAACTCATGCTATTGAGACTCTTAGTTTCTATTCTTCTTTGGTGAACCTTCTATTATCCTCGCTATTTCTATCTATCAATATATTATACGGATCGATTCCGACCTCTTTAGGCTCCATATCAACGGTGATCGAAAACTTATTCTCAATCTCCTCAATTCTATGTTTTTTGAGGTACAAGACTTTTTCTTCTTCCTTACCATCAGTCTCTTTTATACCAAAGATTCCAACATCTACATAATCAGCTAAAAGATAGGATTTCACTGGCTTCCTTTTTCCTTCTATTATTAAGCTGTCCATTAGTCCCACTTCATTTTTGAACACCTGCTTTCCTCGTTCATTAGTTCTGTACTTCCTTACATGAGCGGTGATATCGACGGTATAGGTCCCATCATCATTAGCAGTATACCGAGTATCCTCAACCCGATTATCATATAATGTAATGGCCGTAAAATTGTCATCTATGAAATAATCAAGTGAATCAGGAGTGGCATCTCGTAGCATACCTACTAACTCTAAAGCATTTGTATACGGTGCCTCTTGAAAACCTACACTGTCTATATAAGCACTGAGTACACCATTCAATTCATCTTCTCCTATAAGATCTGACAAGGCATAAAACACTAATGCACCCTTATTATAGTGTATGTATTGTTGATTTTCATTGAGTGCCAGTGGTAACTCTTTGGAAGCTTCCAGACTTCTACTTAACAAATACTTATCTAAAGCATCCTTCAAAAAGATTCTTTTCTTTTTAGCTCCATATCTATGCTCTAACACCTTTAACGATGAATACTCAGAAAGACTTTCAGAAAGCATCGTAGCCCCCTTGACATTTGCACCTATTACTTGGTGGGCCCACCACTGATGAGCTAATTCGTGAGCCGTTATACTATAAGCATAATCAACGCCTCCATCGTCAGAATCGTCAACCTTAGCGGTAAACCCTACGTTCTCTGAAAAAGGAATTGTATTGGCAAATGATTGAGCAAAACTCGCCCTTGGAAATTCTAAAATTCTAACCTGATTATGTTGATATGGACTAAAATTCTTAGTAAAATAATCTAATCCATCCTTTAAGCCTCGGAACATTCTGTCCAGATTATATTCATGACCTTCTTGATGGTATATGGTTAAGTCTACATCATTCCATTTATCCTCCACCACTTCGTATCTCGCAGATGATATATTGAAGAAATTGAGCATAGGTACTTCCATTTTATAGTGGTAATATTTACGCCCATTCTTTTCCCATTCTCGTTGGAGATTTCCTGGAGCAACAGCTATTTGATCTGGTGCCGTTCCTATCTTTATCTCAAATTCAACCCAATCAGCACAGTTCGAGATATATGTATTAGCATAAGCCGAAGTATCAGTAATATCAGGCATACGCTCCTTATCAGGCAATTCATATTTATTTCGAACCTTATTGTCTGACAACTCATAGCCATCTTGATAACCGATTGTCGGAAATAAGCCATTGTTCAAAAATGTACCATTCCCTCTGACTGTAATCTTACGTCTGAAAGGCGTATTATCATCGTTAGCAACTCTAAAATCCAAT
Source organism: uncultured Bacteroidota bacterium (assembly GCA_902609095.1). Lineage (GTDB taxonomy): Bacteria > Bacteroidota > Bacteroidia > Chitinophagales > Saprospiraceae > GYS-P2D. The sequence goes on from CACLQQ010000002.1 coordinate 2,116, forward strand.
TGCATCGTGTCTCCTGGTGACAAAGCTTCTCTTAGAGCATATACTCGGATATTGTTAAGACTATCATGCAGAACCAGCTCTGATGGCAAATTCATGCTGAGAACCTTGAGCACAGATGGATGATCAATATATAAGGTATCAATCAGTTCATCTGACTTATTCTCTAAAAGATAGTAGCCACTCCCGTCCATTCTATACTCATCTGGATATAGCTCCGCCTCTATATTGATATCAATGATTCTTGGTTGAGCCAGCGACTGATATTTCTTGTAATCTTTTTCATAGTCAGCCATTTGCTGTTCACGCTCCTTTGATGATATGTAATCCTCAGCGACATTGGTTTGGTAATAAATATAATAGCCAACCACACCAAAAAGCAGCACAGATACCGCTATACTAACCAGTTTAGGTATAGAACAAGATGCCGCCTTGAATGCACCAAAGGCACCACGAGACACTCCCCTTCTCCAAAGAATCCATGCCAATAACATAAATATCAAACCTCCTAAAACCCAATACAGCCGATAGATATAATATCTCGTCACAAAATACCCGTAACCGTCTATGTCCGAATACATCACATTAGGGCCATCATTAAACTTGTATATGGCTTGCTCAATTCCCAATGAATCCAGAAAAGTAGTGCCAATACCAATCACCAATACAGCAACCAATCCCAAGTAAAAATTAGGAACCACAGTAAAGATGAATAATGCAAACAAAGTCCACGGCACAAATTGCAACCATCGTACGATCCACATATCGTAAGCATAGAGCCCCAACTCCAAATCATAATACCCTTGCGATAACTGATATATAATACCAGCAACAATTGGGAGACATAGCAACACCCCCTGCATAGCAGTTATGCTTAGGAACTTGGAGAATAAGAAGCTTAGACTCTTAGTATTAGTCGTATCCTCTAACTGATATATATTGTCATTAGTCCTACGGTTTATAATCAACCCAGCATATACCATGGTCAATAGAGTGACAAAAAGTCTAAACACTGCGGCTGGTATCCCAATCACCCGAGAAGTTGTAGGCCATGTTGCGGTCTGGTAAATCTGGGCACCAAAGGCTAACATGAGTATTAACATCAGCAATCCAAGTATGCTTATCACAATAAAAGGACCGCCTATGAGAATATATTTCAGATCGATCTTCGTGAGCTGCATCACACTACTCCAGAACTGAGACCATCCATATGAGCGCTTAACATTCGGCAAGTCAATCGACAGGTTCTGAGAACTCTTATGAGTTGCACTTTTGAGCTCTGGTTTCTCCCAAAACTTCCAAGACCAAGACTTGGGCTGAGTATGAAACTCGAAAGCTCTATAACTCATAAATAATATCAAGGCTCCGATGGCTGTCCAAAGCACTCGATTCCATATCACTAAGCCTTGAAATGGAATCAATGATGTGTTTTCTTCAGAAATCGTCCAATACTTAGTGTAATATAGACTGGCACTCATTCCGAATGGATCGATCATCGCACCTATCTTCTGATTCTCAACATCTGATAGTACACTTTCAACTACACCTTGCAGTATATAAAAAGTAATCATTACAACAAAGCCCGCTACGATATTCCTTCCAAAGGTGACAATTGCAAAAACCATAGCACTAAATAGGAAAGTACCTGGGATCACGTATACCGCGTAAGTATGTAGATAAGGTAATAGGCTATGAGGACCAATCATGTCTTCATTGACACCAGGCATATTCATCCCGATGAATACCCCTGCAGAAATAAATAATGTTAGAACCAGACATATAGTCAATGCACTCAAGAACTTCCCAAAAAAATATGTAGCCTTGCTTAAAGGAAAAGAGTACATCACGTGATGTACATTATGCTTATAGTCCTTGTAAATACTGGCTCCAGCAACATTAGGAAATAAGAGAAATAAGAATATCGCTACTCCCATAACCATACTCAATATACCATTAGGGGAGTTGATATACTTAAGGGAGGTTACACTGGAGGTATTGCCATCAAATGCGCCTGCAGAACTCGCTGTCAAAAATGCAGCGAATGCCATAGTCAAGAGTGCATATATGTATATTGCTGGCCTATTGAACCAGCTATTAAGTTCGAATGAGTAAATCTTTCCAAGCATAGCTCCGGTATTATATTGTTTGTGCGACCTCTTGATTCAAATGGAAAAAATAGACATCTTCCAAGTTTGGTGTTGCAGAACTAAACCCTTCTCCGGGAACAGATTCAGCATAAACTCTTACTGTAATGCTATGATCTGGATTATATGAATTGGATAAGAATCGATATTTATTCTGTACGTCAGTGATATCTCCTTCAATCCGCTTTACCCAAATCTTACCATTCATCTCTGCTGCAGCAGATCCAGGAGATTGTCGTAACAAAATCGAACCTTGATTCATAATCGCCATATCTAAACATAGCTCTTTCACATCCTCTACGATATGCGTAGAAAATATTACGATATGACCTCTACTGATTTCTCTAAGAATATTAAGGAACCTCTTGCGTTCTGCTGGATCTAATCCTGCAGTAGGTTCATCGACTATTATAAGCTGTGGATCATTCAGCAACATCTGGGCAATGCCAAATCTCTGCTTCATCCCACCAGAATAGCCCGATACTGCTCTACGCTTTACATCTGTTAGATTGGTTACTTCCAAAACGTAGTCTACTAAGTTCTTTCTATCCTTAGCTGAACTAACGCCTTTTAGGCTGGCAAAATATTGTAACAGATCTAAGGCTGACACATTAGGATACACACCGAACTCTTGCGGCAAGTAACCTAAAGTCTTCCTTAGCTCCATAGGCTGATTTAAGACATCGATATCATTGAAATGTATCGTTCCGATGTCAGGTTCCTGCAATGTTGCTATAGTTCTCATCAAGGACGATTTACCTGCACCATTTGGGCCAAGCAAGCCAAACATCCCTTGGCCAATAGTCAGGTTTATTTTATCCAATGCCTTAACGCCATTGCCATAAGTTTTAGATAGATTTTGTATTGATAGTTGCATACCGGTTTTTAACTGTGATACTTAATAGATGATATCGAGATCTAAGCTCATTACATGAAGCCACGAATATCTGACAAAAAATACAAAAGGGTATTCGTATTCGATAAGCCAAGGAATTTTTTAGATAATTGAGGGTAAACTATTGTATGCTGATTAACTTGAATCTTATAAATTATAGAATTCATGCGCTTTTTGATTCTCTTATGCTCGATGACCATTTTGAATACAACCTTTCTTTTATCTCAGTTTGGAGAATTAGCTGACATAGATCCACAGTATCGAGAAATCATTCTTAAGATGTCAGAACATCCGAGCATAGTGAGTGCAGTCTACGGATACCATAGAAAAATTAGAATCCTATACATTAACCAATCATATTAATCTCACTGAAATTGAAGCTCCACCATTCATGGAAGAAGAGCGTGCTGAAGCCTTTGCTCAATTAATCAGAGATATCGGTGTGGACTCTCTTTGGATAGATGAAGTAGGTAATGTCATTGCTCTGCTTAGAGGTACCGAAGGTAACAGAACCGTTGCTTTAGATGCCCATCTCGATACCGTATTCCCTAAAGGAACAGATGTCAAAGTATGTATAGAAAACGATACCGTGAGGGCACCAGGAATAAATGAGGATAACAGAGGACTCGCCATCGCCATGGTATTAACAGTTTTCCGGGCGATCAAAGAAATGATATCCGAACTAAGGATGACCTTCTATTTATAGGCTCAGTTGGTGAAGAAGGACTTAGAGATCTAAGTGGAGTGAAGCACTTATTTGGTTATCAAGATCCAGGCATTGATTCTTGGATCTCTATAGATGGTGGACGTATAGGTCGAGTTAATAATAAAGGCTTAGGTTCTCACAGATACCGCATCACTTACAAGGACCCGGGTGGGCACTCCTGGGGGGCTTTTGGTTTGGTTAACCCGATACATGCACTTGGCAAAGCCATCAGTCTTTTTGTTGAGAAAGCGGATTCATTTACCAGCTCTGGAGATCGCACTAGTTATAATATAAGTGTTATAGAAGGTGGCACTTCTGTTAAATCTATTTCGTTTGAGCCATCGATCCAAGTTGATATGAGATCGATAAATCCTACAAGGTTAGCTAGTATAGATGCTTTGCTTCACGAAGCCACATATAAAGCCTTAGCCTATCAAAATAAGTTAAGTAGACTGGGAGATACGCTTACAGTAGAAATAGAACAGATTGGTAATACACCATCTATAGAACTGTCAGAAGACTTGCCTTTGATCCAAAAAGTACTGGCTGCCACTGCATACTTCGGGAACAGACCCAGATTAACCAGAGGTTCGACTAATTCTAATATTCCCATCTCATTAGGCATACCTGCTGTTACTATTGGCAGAGGAGGCTCTGGTGGTAATACACACTCTTTAGACGAGTGGTTCTATAATTATGAGGACCATAGAGTCATTCAACTTGCGCTCTTATTATTAATAAGTGAGGTGGGTATCGACTAAGATAAACTATGAAAAGAATAACCGTATTTTGTGGATCAAGCCATAGAACACATCCCTCGTACACAGATGTAGCTATAGAACTTGGCCAATTTCTCGCTGATCAAAACATCACATTGGTATATGGCGGGGCTGAGGTGGGTTTAATGGGAGCACTAGCCGATGCCGTCCTATCTAAAGGAGGAAAAGCCATTGGGGTTATACCACGATTCCTGCAAACCAAAGAGATTGCTCATGACGAGTTATCAGAACTGATACTGGTTGACAGCATGCATGAACGCAAGAAGAAGATGAATGACCTGTGCGATGGGTTTATCACTTTACCTCGGGGCTTTGGTACATTAGAAGAGTTATTCGAGGTACTCACTTGAGCTCGGTTAGGATTACATAGAAAGCCCATTGGCCTGCTGAATATCAATCAGTATTACAGTACTTTAATAGAAATGATTGACCAAATGGTTAGAAATCAGTTACTCAAGGAAATCAATCAAAAGATGCTCTTGATCGAAGAAAATATATCCCCACTGTATAAACTAATGACCCAATACCAGGATCCAAAAGTCCCTGAATGGCTCAATAATAATCAACCACGAATTAAATAATTTTGATCAGAACCAAAAGATTAGTATTGTAAGGTAATTAAAAAATTATGTAACTTTATTGAGGCATTTTAAAATTTAGATTAATCTAAATTATTAGTTTTGCGAGTCAAAAATGCGGGCATCTATGAGATTTTTAATATTCCCGTTATTATTTGTGGCTACAAATATTTTAGCACAAGTAGGATCAATAACTGGTATTATAACCAATGAAAATGATGTCCCTATGTCTTTTGTTAATGTCTTAATATCAGCGGATCGCGGAACCACAACTGATGACTTAGGGAAATTTTCGTTGACTAATATTCCTGTTGGTCCATACGAGCTAAGTGTTACATTCTTGGGTTATGAAGACTTCACACAGCAAGTGACCATTACAGAAAATCAATCTCAAGATATTTCAATATCGCTCAGCCCTGATTATGAAACTTTAGAGGAGATCGTTGTAACCGGTACGATGAAAGCGATGAATCGATTAGATAGTCCTGTTCCTGTTGAAGTCTACACACCGGCTTTCTTCAAGAAGAATCCTACAACTAATATGTACGAAGCCTTGCAAAATATAAATGGAGTAAGGCCACAGTTGAATTGTGCAGTATGTAATACGGGTAGTATCCAGATTAATGGCTTAGAGGGCCCCTACACTATGGTATTGATTGATGGTATGCCTATAGTCAGTAGCCTTGCAACCGTGTATGGCTTGTCAGGGATTCCAAACGCTCTTATTGAGAGAATGGAAATCGTTAAGGGGCCAGCATCCTCGTTATATGGAAGTGAAGCAATAGGCGGATTAATCAATTTAATTACCAAAAATGCAGCTAAGGCGCCTCAATTCACCGCAGATCTAATGACTACATCTTGGGTGGAGCATAATATAGATTTAGGGGTCAAGCTATCCCTGAACGACAAGATTAATATTCTGACAGGAGTGAATTACTTTAATTACGATAATCCAATTGACAATAATGATGACAATATTACTGATGTCACCTTGCAAGCAAGAGTTTCTGTCTTTCAAAAATGGAATATTCAAAGAAAAGATAATAGACTGTTCAGCATAGCAGGTCGTTATTATTACGAGGATAGATGGGGAGGAGAACTCCAATGGTCCCCTGAGTTTAGAGGAGGTGATCAAATATATGGTGAGTCTATCTATACTGAGCGATTTGAGTTACTCGGGCAATATCAATTACCCACTAAGAATACCATGATGCTGTCCTTCTCATTGAATACACATCAGCAGAATTCTGTTTACGGAGACGTTCCTTATATCGGTGATCAAAAAATTGGATTTACCCAGTTAACATGGAATAAAAATCTAAGTAATCATGATCTTCTAATTGGATCTGCTTTACGATATACTTACTATGATGACAATACTACTGCGACCAGTAGAGGAACAGGAGATGGTATGAATGACCCCAATCAGATATGGTTACCAGGAATATTTTTCCAAGACGAGATTAAAATAAATGAAAAACAAAATCTCCTATTAGGATTGCGCTACGACTATAATAACGTCCATGACAACATTGTCACACCCCGTATAGCTTATAAGTGGTCTCCTTCACCGACCGATATATTCAGACTGAATGCAGGTACTGGTTTTAGAGTAGTAAATCTATTTACAGAGGATCATGCTGCACTAACTGGAGCAAGAGAAGTAGTCATCACAGAAGAATTGAAACCAGAGCAGTCCTACAATGTTAATATGAACTATACTAAGAAGCTTTACATGGAAAATGGTGGAGCTATGAGTTTTGAGTTCTCCACCTGGTATACACATTTCACTAATGTTATATTACCTGATTATGAGACTAATACGAATCAAATCATCTATGATAATTTGAATGGTTCAGCCGTTACGAAAGGAATCAGTCTCAATGCTGATATGTCTTTATCCAACGGAATATCACTTAATGTAGGTGCCACATTTATGGATGTCAGTACTGAGGAAAATAACATCTCTGAAAGACAAATTCTGACAGAGCGATTCACTGGAACATGGTCAGTTAGCTATAAGGTGCCTAATGGTAAATGGTCTTTTGATTATACAGGAAATATCTATGGACCTATGCGACTTCCATTATTGAGTGATTTAGATCCAAGACCAGAAGAGTCTCCATGGTGGAGCCTTCAAAATATACAAGCTACCTACAAAGCAAAAGAGGACTTGCAGTTCTATGGGGGTGTTAAAAATTTGTTGAATTGGACGCCGTGGAAAAACCAAGATCAGCCAATCATTGCCAGAAGTTTCGATCCCTTTGATAGAGAAGTAAGCTTTATTGATTCAGGAGAAGCTATCACAACGCCAAACAATCCATATGCATTAACATTTGACCCATCATATGTTTATGCGCCCAACCAAGGCATAAGACTATTCTTTGGAGTTCGATATACGCTGAGATAAGATGAAATTGCTAAAGACAACTTTGTATGCAATAGGTATTTATTTATTGATGTCTTGTGGCACGAATAAGATTTTAGATCAAGTCACACTAAATCATATGCCTATAGCTCAATTGAATACCGTGGTTTCAGAGCCTGATAAGCCTACAGTAGTTTTTCTACACGCACCCTGGTGTACCTATTGTAGGAACATGGAGCATACTACATTCAAAAATGCTCAAGTCGTTCAAAAACTGAATAGTAACTTTAATTTTATCGGCTTTGACGGGGAGTCAAAAGAAGATGTTTTTTATAACGGAAAAATATATAAATATATTCCGAACAGCACTCGATCAGGCACTCACGAATTAGCATCCTATTTAGGAACAGACTCTGATCAACTGCTTTATCCAACATTGGTTCTGATGGAACCTGATGGAGATATAGTAGAGCGATATTCTACCTTTCTGTCATCATCAGATCTACTAACTATCTTAGAAATTGTTTCAAACTTATAAGTAACTATATTCTACTTTCTTTTCTGCAATCCTCACATCTACTATACCCAATTCTCTGAGCATCCTAAGATGTTTGTATACTGTTGCCATACCTATCTTTATTCCTTCGGTTCTCATTCTGATATATAGATCGTCAGCAGCAATGTATGAGCTCATTTTGGATAAATACGACAATATAATATCGGTATTTCCATTTCGTCCTTTTAATTCATTCTTGTTCATTGCAAGGGATTTGTGTTAATTGAGCTACTTGTATGAGGAGATCAGCACGATTGATCATATCTAGCAAGTCTTCCATTTCTTCTTGAGTAAATAGAAGATCAATTCCTTCATAGGGTGTCGTTACTTTGATGATCAGATCTGGATTATCAGATTTATTGATGAATGCATTATATGCGCTTCTCAAAGCTCTTTCAAACTGGCCATAGGTCCTGATATTTAATTTGATGCCTATATTTCTGTATACAACACTAATCGCACCACAACCGTAGCACTTATAAATCAATCCGTCTTTACTTTCACTCAATATTTTATAGTTACAACTCAATTTTTTTTGCTGCTAAGATAGCGTAGCATATGAACTGATCAACTCATTCATTTTATTGAACTCATTACCCAAATCTGAGGTAACCAATCCCCAAAGTTATGAATAGGTAGTAGTACATACTACCTAAAAGTAGTAGACATATCTTTTCAATGAATCTAAGAGACTACTCTCTATAAACTTCGATTCAATAGGCAAGGAAGTATAAGTACCTTGCCCCATATGACTAACGATAGAATTAAATCTCTGTATCAGAAGATGGGAATTACTGAATTACATGAAATGCAGCTTTCTGCATTTGAGACTATTCAAGATAACCCAGAGACTATCTTAATTAGTCCAACGGGGACAGGTAAAACCATTGCTTTTTTATTACCGGCTATAGAAGGTTTAGACCCTGATATTGAGGGAACCCAGGTTGTCATCTTAGTCCCATCTCGAGAGTTAGCCATACAAATAGAGCATGGATGTCGTTCATTAGGTCGTGGATATAAGGTAAACGCTGTCTATGGTGGCAGGCCAATTGCTAAAGACTTCGAAGAGCTGGGTCATCCACCAAGTATATGAAGGATAGCTGACCATCTCAGGAGAGGTACGCTATCTACCTATTATATTAGCACGATCGTTCTTGATGAATTTGATAAATCTCTTGAAGTAGGATTCAAAAAAGGAATGAAAGAGATTGTTGCAGAATTGCTATTTCCATCTAAAAAGATTCTGACCTCCGCCACCCAACAAATACAGATACCTCAGTTCCTGAAACTAACGCAACCCAAAACACTCACTTTTGTAAGTGACAACGATAATTTCTTAGATATAAAACTCGTCACCTCTCCTACCAAGGATAAACTTGAAACTTTATCGGTACTACTCAAACATATAGGAGATGCCCATGGCATCATATTCTGTAATTGCAAAAATACGATCAACTATGTCAGCGAACACCTCACTCAAGCAGGATTGGAACATGTTTTATACTATGGTGCATTAGAACAGCGAGAGCGAGAGAGAGCCGTAATTCAGTTTCGTAATGGCACTTACAAAATCCTATTATCCACAGATTTAGCTGCTCGAGGTATAGATGTACCTAAACTGGACTACATCATACATTATCAACTCCCATTCAAAAAAGAAGAATTCATTCATCGGAATGGCCGAACAGCTCGTATGCATGAACATGGCACCGCTTATGTCATCAAATGGAGCCAAGAAGGTCTTCCCGAATTTATCAAAGGTATTTCTACTGAAACCCTGAGAGAAGCGCCACTTTCACCAAGAAGCTCAATTGCAACCTTGTTCATATCAGGAGGTCGAAAGGATATAATATCCAAGGGGGATATCACAGGTATGCTCATAAAAAAAGGTAATCTCCAGATGGAGGAGATAAGCCTTATAGAGCTTAAACAGGACTGTGCCTTCGCAGCAGTTCCCAAAAAGAAATCCTGTAATCTCATCCAGAAGTTGCTTAACAGTAGACTAAAGAAAAGGAAGGTCAGAATTTACCAATTATAGTACATCTTGTATAGAGCTTAGTCTCTGTAAATATTTCGATTTTTAGCTAAATTTAAATAAAGAAATACTCGTAATGAAACTATCCTATCTATTCATCTGTGCTATTGCTATATCAATATTTTCTTGTAAGACTCAAGAAACTGGACCAATACCAATCAAAGTAGAAGAAGTAGTATCCACACTACAAAAAAGACTCATAGAAGCACAAGAAGGAGAAATGATCCTGTTACCAGAAGGTAAATTTTCATTTAATCGGCCACTATCATTGGTTGATGTGCCTGGTGTTACAATCAAGGGTCTTGGTATGAAAAAGACTATCCTATCATTCAAAGATCAAATCGAAGGCGGTGAAGGTCTAAGCATAAAGAGTGCAACTGACATAACGCTCGAAGACTTCACGATTGCAGATAGTAAAGGAGATGCACTCAAACTTCATGAATGTACCAATGTTGTGATTAGAGGCATGGAGACTACTTGGACGGGAGGAGCCTTAGAAACTAATGGTGCTTATGGTCTATATCCTGTCTTCTGCACTAATGTACTGATGGAGAATTGCGAGGCGTCTTATGCCATGGACGCAGGCATCTACATAGGACAATCTAACAATGTAGTAATCAGAAATAACTATGCACATCATAATGTTGCTGGTATTGAAATTGAAAACACAATAGTTGGTGAGGTATATGGTAATAGAGCTATAGAAAATACAGCTGGGTTGTTAATTTTTGATATGCCAGATGTTCCTCAAGCCAATGGACACAGTATCAAGGTTTATGACAACGTCATGGACAATAACAATGGCCTGAACTTCTCTGCACCAGGCATAGTTGTGAATACCTTACCTCCTGGAACTGGTATGGTTCTTATGGCAAGCACACAAGTTGAACTTTATAATAACAAGATCTCAAATCATAAATCAGTAGGTATTGCTATTAATACTTGGTTATTGACTGGTTTGCCGTTCGAATCAAAGGAATATGATCCTTACAATAGTTATATCAGTGTACATGACAATGAAATCACAGGCACTCAAGGGCCACCAGATATGACTACAGATATGGGTAAGTTATTCACAGCCATATTCGGTGGTAAATCCTACGACATCACGGTTGATGGAATCTATAGACCAGATCAAGTCAATGATGATGGTACGCCAAAAGGTATCTGTATAAGAAATAATGGCGAAGCTTCATTTTCTAATCTAAATGCTGGTATGGGAGCTACTCCAGAGGCAATCATGAAAAATGTAAGCTATGATCTAAGCATGTTCGATTGTGAGAATCCAGCATTGGAATTAGGTAAATATGATGAATGGATAGCAGCTGAGTAGTACATGAAAGGAAAGATATTAATAGCTATAGGTATCATGGGGTGGATTATTATTTGTAGTTGTTCACCTACTCAAAAGGGAATAATCATTGGTTACAAGCCATTTGACTCGTTGTCAGAATATGGGTTCTTTGAAGGGCCTTTAGCGGATATGAATCCTGCAGATCGGGTTCTTCCTTACGATTTAAGCAATCCTCTCTTTTCTGACCATGCCCGTAAAGCCCGATTTGTTTGGATGCCAGAAGGGTCCTCAGCGTCCTACACCTCTGAAGGCTTGTTAGATTTTCCCAAAAATGCTGTGTTGATCAAATCATTCTACTATCAGCACGATGAAAGAGACCTTTCTAAAGGGCACAGAATCATCGAGACCCGCTTGTTAATTAACAATGGTGAACAGTGGGAAGCAAGATCCTATGTGTGGAATGATGAGCAGACTGAAGCGAGCTACGATGTGGTCGGTGATATTAAAGAGGTCTTATGGATTGATGCATCTGGTGAAACGAAGGAAGTGAACTACATCATTCCTAACAAAAATCAATGTAAAGGTTGCCATTATTACGATCATAATCAGATGCCAATAGGCCCTAAAGCTGGTAATCTGAACAAAGATTTCGCATATCAAGATGGTGCTCAGAACCAATTGCTAAGATGGAAAGAAGTAGGCTTTCTCAAGGATTTGCCAGTAATGGAAAAAGTACCTAAATGGGCAGTTTGGAATCAACCAGAATCTGGAGATCTGCATAGCCGAGCTATGGCATATCTCGATATCAACTGTAGGCATTGTCATAATCCTAAAGGGCCTGCTAACACAACCGGACTGACACTAACGGCTAATACCCTATCCGATGGACACATTGGAGTGTATAAGTCGAGTGTTGCAGCGGGAGCGGGGACTGGTGGCTACGATTACAACATAGTGCCGGGAAATCCAGAAGAATCCATACTCTATTACCGCATGGCCTCTACAGAACCTGCTGCCATGATGCCAGAGTTGGGCCGCAGAACAGTCCATCAAGAAGGCTTAGCCCTAATCAAAGATTGGATCGAGGATATGGACGTCATGAATTAAGATCTCTGAACACATAGCAAGTTGTAATGAATAAACTATGGCAACATATTCCGAAGTGGGAACAGGCCATCATTTGGTTTCTACTTTTGACGCAACCGATAATAATTATAAATCAAGTGTCGATCCTACAAAATTTGCAGTCTTATAATATCTTCCGTTAGGCTTTTATCTATTGTGCGCTGACCTTATGGTTGTTCTGGTATTACACTACTCGAGATGATAAAATTTTCAAGAACTCTGAGAAAAGAAAGAAACTCTCATCTCCCCCATTATTCTCTAGTAGGAGGGATGTTCAGATCTTAATATGTATAGCTCTATTCGGAGTAGTGTATATCTCCAATGCCTTTGGATATGACGTGTTCGGAACTGATGGTACATGATAATTAGAATTTATAAATCATGCAGATTTTGCACGGATCCTCACAGGGTCACTATTACTAATGAGCACCGTTCAAATAACAAGTATTGTTGAGGAAGTCGTATTCGGGAGTTACATGCAAAACCTATTGACTGCTCACTATGGACGCTGGATATCATTTTTGGTAGTGGATCTCATATTCACTTTAGGTTACTTATTACTGCACTCCCATCTTCTACCTTATTTATAGTATCAATGGCGTTTAGCTGGATAACTGATGGAACAGTATTAATACATACCGGCTTCCTATTACATATCTAGTTCGATGTTATAGCATTTGCTACTTTTTATTTATCGATGGTAATGAACGATCTCCATTTCCTATCTCAAATACTTCTACTGTATATCTTCATTTTGCTGATTTCCATTGTATCCATGATTTATCTTTGGTTTCAATTATCAGGAAAAAGAGAAATATCTGATAAACACATGTAAAATCCTCGTACTCTTAATAATCAGTATTTGGTATGACTATGAGCATACTCAGGTTCTTAATGGATACGAGATTCAAGGAGATAGTGTGCTATTCGTTTTTGATCCAGAAGTTTATCAAGTAGAGACAACGCAGGTAGTACTGACTGGTTCATTCAAGTCTTTGGATCAATCCATGACAGATCCTAATTGGCCCTCACTAGTTACAATAATCTAAAAACAATCATTATTGATAATAGTTCGAATTTGATCGAACCCAATAGTACCTTTAAGTTTAGAATGATCAAGGAATTTGGTTGGACCCTCCAACGGACGCTCCTAACATAAAGGGAAGTGATTTGATATTTGAACCCCAAGAAGGTATGATAGCATATAAAGCAGAATTGAGAAAACCTAATATTATCTGGGCACAGATCGACCCAGAGCAGCGCTCTTTAGAACCCCATAATTATCAAATACTTAATGCCGAGGGTAAAGTAATTGGGGTCAAAGAAGTACTACCACATGAAGCTCATACTATGATCATTGTACCTGAGCAACCCTTAGATATCCGAAGGGTATACTTCTTAAATTCTAAAGTCAAAGACAAAGCGGTGCACTGTTCTTTCGATGGCTGGTTCAGAGAGTTGTATTCAGAAAAGGAGCTTGGAGCTAATCCAACCCCATATGGCACATCAGTGAGATTATTTGCCCCCAGAGCCGAACAAGTAAAACTCTATCTATACAGAGGCAGACTTGATACCGAAGCTTATCAAACCATCGATATGACAGTTGACAACAATGGAGTGTGGGAGTTGCTCACCAAAGAAGATTTACATGGCGTCTATTATGATTTCACGATTCATGGAAGTAGTGATCCTGGCAATCACTTTTATGAGCAACAGCCAGTACATTTCACAGATCCTTATGCCCGAGTGAGTGATGACACTTGGGGTAAGGCTCGAATCTGGCGTCGGGGCATTCCAGCCACTCCCCTTCCTGATGGTATTCCATCTTTAGAAGATGTGATCGCATATGAGGTCCATGTTCAGGATTTCACCGATCAACTTCCAGTCGATGATAAGATTAAAGGCACCTTTCCTGCTATGATACAGTCAGGACTGAGAAATTCAGCAGGCGAAAAAATAGGATTCGATTATCTCATAGACTTAGGGATTAATACAGTTCACCTCATGCCGGTACAGGAGTACCTGCACTTTCCTACCGATGACTGGGTCACTTCCTTTGGAGAGGATCCCTATATGATCGAACAGGGTATAGCACACGAGAACTACCAGTGGGGATATCGAACCTCTCACTTTATGGCCGTAGAGTCTCGTTACAGAACTAAAGGTACTGAACCTGGCCAAGAACGTCAAGAATTCAAAGAGTTGGTACAGGCATTCCATGATCAGGACATAGCTGTAATTATTGACATTGTGCCTAATCATACCGCTGAGAATATGGACGGCAATGGTTGGTTCTTCAACTTCAATGCGATAGACCAGCAATACTACTATCGCACCAAGGACTTTGATCATATAGGCGCCTACGGTAATGAAGTCAAAACTGAGAACAGACCTATGGTGCAGCGTTGGCTGATAGATCAGTGTCAACACTTCATCAACGAGTTTGGAATTGATGGCTTCAGAATAGATCTCGCAGGTCAGATAGATCAGCAAACTCTTATGAAGCTTAAGAAAGCTATTGGTGACGATAAGATCCTATATGGCGAAGCTTGGATAGGATCTAATGATCCAGAATTCGAGGATAATCCTGACTGGGATTGGTATAAGAATGATGCACCAATTACCTTCTTTCAGGATGACACTCGAAATGCCTACAAGGGACCAGTATTTGAGCTGAAGGACCCTAAAAACGATCGAGGATGGCCAGGTGGAAAATTTGAAGATCGGCAGAAAGTTATAGCTGGATTAGCCAATAAGAATCCTGATGACTATACACCTCTTAACGGGATTAGCTATCTCGACATACATGATAACTTTGCCCTGGCAGATCAGTTTGGAGTTGACTTCGATGGTCGGACTAACGTTTTACAAGGATCCTATAAGATTGCTGCAACCCTACTCTATACTACCTTAGGTCCAATCGTTACGCATGGTGGCTCTGAGATTATGAGAAGTAAGGCTCATGCGCCTCTTAGAGAAGAAGTACGAACTACTCAAGCTGGCTATGAAGTACACATGCATGGCTATCGAGATACCTATAATCATAGAATAGCGAACCAGTTCAACTGGGAACAAGTGGGTCAACAGCCCAAATCAGACAATCAGAATGATTATAAAAACATGCACCAGTTCTGGAGAGGATTAAACCATTTTAGAAGTTCCGAACTAGGCAAAACATTTAGAGTGGCAGAGTCAGTTTCTGAGGACTATTATCAATGGATTTTACCCGAGGATGAGGCTCAATTGGGATACATAGTTAATGATCGAATCATGGTTTTAATCAATGCTTCTGATGAGACAAAATCTTTTGATTTCCCATTAACAGCGGGACCTTGGAAGTTAATCGGTGATATCAATGAAATTGATCATGTTAATGGCATCACCGGACATGACTGGATAGATCAGCTAGAGGGTGACCAACACTATATGATGGATCTTGATCCAAAGTCTTTATTTATATGGATTAAATCATAGAATAACTGTGTAGAGAAGGATTCTATCTGAACAATTAAATGTTAGAGTGCTTTCAGTAAGGTATGAATGTTACTCAAGTCCCTACGATCGCTTTAACAGATCGTATCAGTGCCATGCTTCAGAGTCTTTGTGAAGGCCTGTATGAGAGAGAGGAAGCCATGCATTTGGCTCTATTATCAGCACTCGCTGGCGAAAGTATCTTCCTACTCGGCCCACCAGGAGTTGGAAAAAGTCTTATAGCCAGACGGCTAAAGTTTGCCTTTGCAGAAGGTAACTCCTTTGAGTATCTCATGAGTAAATTCAGTACTCCAGATGAGATATTTGGGCCTATATCGATCAAAAAGCTCAAGGATGAAGATAAGTATGAACGTCTGACTGATAATTATCTTCCGGGAGCTAATATCGTATTCCTTGATGAAATCTGGAAGGCTGGACCTGCGATTCAAAATGCGTTATTGACTATCCTTAATGAAAAAATCTATCGCAATGGCGAAATAGAGCTGAAAGTAGATGTAAAAGGCATCATAACCGCCTCCAATGAGTTGCCAGCCAACAATGCTAACCTAGCACCCATTTGGGATAGATTCTTAGTTCGATTAGAAGTGAGCAATATCAGACAATTGAAGAACTTCCTCAGCATGATTACCGATACCTCTGATGTCTACACAGATACGATTGATCCAGAGATCAAACTGACCGAGTTAGATCTCAAGGAGATGACGGAAAAAATGAATCATGTTACTGTAGGACCTGAGGTTCTCAACACAATTCAGATGATTAAGCTCAAAATCGAAGAACATAATGCTCAATCTGGAGATCAGCAACGATTGATTGTATTAAATGATAGGCGTTGGAAAAAAATAGTAAAACTTATGAGGGTATCTGCTCACCTTAATGATCGTTCTTATGTAAATCTAATGGATTGCTTTCTCCTAAAACACTGCTTGTGGGGGCATCCATCTCAGCAACAGATCATTATAGATATTATCACAGATTCCATCGAAAAACACGGTTATAGCATTACAGTCAACATGAATAATGTTAAAACGGAGATCGCAGAGTTCGAAAAAGATGTAGAGGGCGAGATAATGATCAAAAACAAAATAACTACTGAAGATCTCAAGCCCGCAAAAGATAAATATTTTCGAATAATCAAAACAGCTGAAAAATTCAAAGGAACACTCATAACAATCAACGACTATCGAAGACTGACCATTGACGAACCTAAGATCATTAATTTCTTTGATGAGGAGGGGAATATGATTCATAAAATCAGTGTTGCTCGTGGAAAACAAGAAAACTCGATAAAAGTATTTCATAATTCCAACGTCCTAATATACAAGCTTGAAACAAGGCTTATAGAGGAATTCGATATCGTTAAGAAGACAGCGCACCCCGTGATGATTGACTATTGGAATACTAAATATAATTCTATCAAAAACTATCTATCTGAACAGTTGAAACACATGGATGATAATCATCCCAAAGAAATAGATGCATTGAAGGGGCACCTATTTGTCGATGATGACTATGTCAATGTAGTTGAAAATAACCATAGGAAAATAACGAATCAGCTCACACAATTACAGCTAAAACTTGAGAAAATACACTTCAAGTATGCAGATGTCTGACACATCAGGAATCAAATCTATAACTGAAGAGCTGAGTCTTGAGTATGAAAGGTTTATTCAGTTTGGTCAAATACTTGATAGGCGTATGCGTACGTATTTGGTCCACTACATTCAGTATAAGTTCGACTTGACCATTGGGGCCCCTCCAGAGATAAATGAAGACTACTTCGACTATTTACAGAAAGCTTTAGACAATATTTTTTCTATAGACAGCTTGCTGCCCTTACTTCAGGGTAATCTTAGACTCAAGAAGCAAGTGGTTTTTGACATACTATACTGGCTCAAGCAACTTCAGAAAAAAGTTAAAGTTTATAATCCCTGGCAAGAAGAGAAACAAAATCTGGAGAGCTGGTCTGTTAATACGCTCAAAATTTTCAGTATACGTTGGAAGTTCCTGACTAATTACCTGAATAATCTATACAAGAGTATCGAAATAGATACTGCCTTTTATAACAATCAATTTAATGTATTATTTGAGGATAAAATCTTTGACGACTTAGAAGATGAAGAGCGACAGAGATTAGACCTTTTATTCCATGATATCTTAGCGCAGTGGGACTCACTACTTTATGCTAAGATCATCCAATATGAATTATCAAAATTTCAGGAAGAAGAAACTCAGTTCATTGACCTGATGACACAGAAAGTTGAAGAGTACAAGAAAATCCAAGAGTACGTGGATCCTTTTACTAATTACTTAGGTTGGGATATATCTCGTCAACTTTGGCAAAAAACATCATTCGATTTGCTCAACAAGTATGATGAATTGCTTCAGGATGAGCAATCTATCAAGGAACTCGCCAATATGCTGGGTTCTATGAGAGAAGCAGAAATCGAACTGGAACAAGAGGAATTTGAAACTACCATAGTTAGGCAGCAATGGGTGAGCGATCCACTGAGTAAAGCCGAAATTATTGGTATCGAAGAAAGCAGTGATCTCAATAGAATCGTCAGTTCAGAAGCAGCGCTATTAAGTGATCCAAATACGGAGGTAGTGTTCCTGAAGAAATTTGCCGATCAGCAACTAACCACATTTAGATATGAGGATAGAAAGCTCATCTCAAGTAAAGACCACATTACAGAAATTCATCATAAAGTAATTCAAAAAGAAAAAGGACCATTTATCATATGTGTTGATACGAGTGAGAGTATGGATGGCAGACCAGAGCAAATTGCTAAGGTACTCTGCTTCGGAATTTTGAGAATGGCTATGAATCAGAATCGCCGGGCTTTTTTGATTAACTTCTCGGTGGGCATACAAACGCTAGACCTCTCAGATATTGCCAATAGTGTCGATGACATTGCAGCCTTTCTAAACATGTCATTCTATGGAGGAACTGATGCCTCTCTTGCTATAAGTGAAGCCTTAAGACAGCTGAATACCTTTGAATATAGAGACGCCGATATACTGGTCGTATCTGACTTTATCATGTCGTCTTTAGATGAAGACTTACAATATAAATTCAAGTTTCATCAACAGAATATGAATACACAATTTCATTGCCTGACTATTGGAAAAAGCTCAAATAAGGCCATCACTTCTCTATTTGATACCAACTGGTTATACAATCCTAAGGAAAAAGGAATTGTCAAATCTCTCACAGAAGGTTTTCAGACTATAGCTAAGAGATAGATTCCAATTTGCAGTCTTTAGGTGCTAATCCAAATTTAACTAACAAAGAATTGGGTTAGAAATACCAATTTTTATGATACTCCCAGGTTAATACTACCGGTACATTTGCAAAAATAAATCATGAGATTATCTGTGATCATCACTTTTGTCCTCCTAAATTTTGGTGCAATAGGGCAAGAGACTAATATATTTCACGACAGGGATTTCTGGAAAACTAATCCTGATGTAGAAACTATCAAATTAAAGATATCCGAAGGCAATGATCCTGTGACGGCTAATCCATATGCATTTGATGGTGTATGTTACGCTATTTTGGAAAATGCAAGTTTAGAATCACTCAAATTTCTTTTGTCTATAGAGGGTAATGAAGTCGATAAGAACACCCATGATGGACGTAATTATCTGATGTGGGCTGCATACAAGGGAAACATACCACTCATGGAGCACCTCATTGCTGAAAAATCAGATATAACTCTTATAGATGATCATGGATATAACATGATCACATTCGCAGCCGTAGGTGGACAAAAAGAACCTGGAGTTTATGATGTTTTGATTAATAATGGAAACTCCTTGAGTGACACCAATAGAGATGGGGCAAATGCACTGATGTTGATGGCACCTCATCTAACAACTGAGGATGCCAATATCATTGCATATTTCACACGAGGAGGACTTGACATACATGCAGTTGATGGAGAGGGCAACAACATATTCAACTATGCAGCTCGTATGGGAAATGAGTACATGATGAACATGCTCATAGACAAAGGAGTAATTTACAATAAGAATAATTTCGTAGGAGGTAACGCTTTTATGTTTGCTGCGAATGGATGGAGAAGATCAAGTAATGAGATAAGTACCTTTAAATATCTCGATAATCTCGGTATCAAAGCTAATATCCAAACAGCTGATGGCAATACACCGCTTCACATGTTAGCCTTTAGCCAAAAAGATCCACAGGTATATGATTTTTTTGTAGAGAATGGGGTTGATATCAACGTCCGCAATTCGGATGGCAACACTGCTCTGATCAACGCTACTAGAGCAAATAACGAAGAGTTCTTAGACTACGTATTGCCACTGACCGATGATATCAATCATCAAAATAAAGATGGATACAGCGCTCTAACTTATGCGGTAAGACGCACAAATTCAGAATTGATTAATTCACTTCTCAGCAATGGAGCTAATCCTAACGTTATAGATGAAAAGGGACGAGACTTAGTGATCCATGCCTTTGATGCTTATAACGATCTTAAGAAAGATGACTTTCTCAACTTCTTGTCTTTGGCCAATGATCATGGTATAGCTCCGGCTAAGTCTTTTGAAGGCAAAACTCTTCTTCACCTGGCAACAGAGAAGAACTCAATATTCTTAATAGATCAAGCTATCGCCCTTGGATTTAATATCAACGAGAAGAATACTGATGGCTTGACCCCACTTCATATTGCCGCTATGAAAGCTGGTGGTGATGCTATACTTTATCATTTGATAAAATCCGGTGCCGATAAAAGCATAAAAACAGATTTTGAGGAGTCAGTATATGATTTAGCTAAGGAGAATGAGCTACTTACCGAGGACGAAGTTAATGTTGAGTTTTTAAGAGTAATGAAATAATATGAATTACATGCGTAAATTTTTCTGGACTATAATAATAACGATTACTATCTGTAGCTCATTCACTACTCCTGAGCCTAACAGTTATAAGTGTATGGTTCAATTAATCAATTATACCGGTGAAGGAGCATACATCATCGTCTCATTATTGGATGGAGATGATAACTACAAGCAGACACTTAAAGTATTGGGTGAAGATGAGGAATGGTATCCAGACCTTACGGAATGGTATGAATTCTACAAAAATGACACTGAAATAGATGGTATCACTGGTGCCACGATTGCAGGAGGTGAACGAAGCATTTTCTCGTTTGAGATCGATCCAGCAGAAATGGATTATCCAACTAATAAGATCAGATTCGAAACAGCTGTCGAGGATCAAGATTATCATCTTAATGACGTGCTACTGGAGATTGATATGCAGTCTCTCACAGGTAAACATGATGGTTCAGGATATATCAGATATGTTAAGATCTTGGGTAAATAAACCCATGGTAATATGCTCTTAAAGGTTTGGAGGAATGCTCATTTAGCATTAGCGGCTGTTTCTTCAATATTTCTAGTAACAGCAACGGTCAGTGGCTTAATTATCAGTTTAGCACCTATACATCATGAACTGAGCATTCCTGATGCTTCTTACAACTTAGCTGATATTACGATCAATGAATTGAAGAATAACATTACTCAAACGCATGAGGATATATTCAGCATAGAGCAAGGTCTTGGACAATGGGTAAAAGTATCCACTTTTGATGGAGACTTTTATGCAGATGCCATAACAGGGTCTAAGGCTAATGTAAGTTATGACGTTCCGGCATATTTCACTTTTTTCATCAATTTTCATAGATCACTGTTTCTCAAGACTCCAGGCCGAATGATGGTAACCATAACTGCTGCCTTATTGTTGCTGATATCAATAACCGGTATTTTACTATTAATTAGTAAGATTGGTTGGCACAAGATTATATCTCCTATGGAGAAGGTTGGAGGTCATTCCTACTACCACTCTTATTTGGGCCGATTGAACTTGATTCCTATCATTCTGATTTCACTTAGTGCACTGATCCTATCCTCTTTTCGGTTTGAACTTTTTTCTACCAAGCCGCAGGTTATTGGAATGGACACTGAGCTAATAGCAGGGCAATATCCATTGGACTACCGCACCGGAGATCAACTCATCAAGCTTGAGTTTCCATTCTCAGATGATCCCGCCGATCACTTCAGGTTGGAGTTGGCATCAGATTCCTATGAGATCAGTCAAATTGATGGTTCTGTTGTAGTACATCACAACTACCCAATCAACAAGGCGATCAATGATCTAAGCTATATCGTTCATACAGGCCAAGGATCAATCCTCTGGTCTGCTATTCTGTTTATCGCCTCATTGAATATCCTATACTTTATGTATACAGGATTTCTAATATCATATAAACGCCTGAGAAAAAACTCGAAAAATATCTACCAAGCAGCAGAAGCTGAAACCTTTATATTCATAGGCTCTGAAAATGGTAATACCAGAATATTTGGTAACATCTTATTTGAGGCATTGCAAAAGGTAAGCAAGAAAGTTTTTTTAGCAGATCTTAATCAATTTCAGCACTATCCCAAGATGAAAGAAATATTAGTACTGACCTCTACTTATGGAGATGGAGAAGCGCCAGAAAACGCAAACAAGTTTCTTGAGCTCTCAGCAAATTGCCAGTCAAATAAACCTATACATTACAGTGTAGCTGGTTTTGGATCGCTCCAATACCCTGAATTTTGTTCCTTCGCTAAACTCGTTGACTCCTCCTTGGAGAAACATACAGGATTCATCAGATCTTCCAATTCAGCATTCATCAATAACAGCAATTATTCAGAATTCAGGAAATGGGTTGATGATTGGTCACTCAATAATGAGATCTCCATTACTATTCCTCAGCTGCTACCTCGCAAAAGTAGAAGAACCCAAAAGGTAAAATTAGTTAATCGATTATTTGATTCAGATTCGGACTCTATATACATCGAATTGAAAGGCAGCATCAATAATTCATTTACTTCCGGAGATTTGGTTTCCATTATTCCTTCTGGAGAGACTTTCCCACGATTGTATTCTGCAGGAAAGTTGCGAAATGGCAATCTGCTATTAGCTATCAAAAGACATAAACTGGGTAAGACCTCACAATACCTATTCGATCAAAATGTAGATGCTGCAATAGAAGTATCTTACGTAAATAATGAACAGTTTCATTTACCTCAATCAAGTAATAAAGTCATCATGATTGCCAATGGTACAGGGATTGCGCCATTTATTGGCATGATCCAACAAGAAGGTCAGTCCCGCCAGATCGATCTAATTTGGGGATCAAAGACTCAAAGTTCTATCAACTGTCTAAACTCTGTTTCAGGATTTAGCAAAGATAATCTTCATTATATTTGTTTTGCCCTTTCTCGGGAAGACCATGGTTATCACCATATCCAGGATGTAGTCACAGATAAAGCCACCACTCTTATTGATGAACTACACAAAGAGGCGACAATAATGATCTGTGGTAGCATACAGATGAGTAAGGACGTTCTAAATATTCTGGATTCAAAGCTAAAATCAAAGGGTCATTCCGGAATTGACACATTCGTAAAGAGAGGTCAGATTCTGTCAGATTGCTATTAATCCAGCTTTTGATATGATGACTTATTCCCTATCGCGACAATAAATGAGTTAAGCATAATTCTCATGAAGCCCTGGGAAAATACGCTTTGGAAGGTGGTCCCTTCTCGAACTTTGGAATCGATGTATAACTCAGTATTATATCACTCTACAAGATGTCTAAAAAGCCCCAACCCTAATCCTGTCTACGTATACATTTCTGAGTTGTGGAGTCGCTTAAAAAATAAAAGACTTACTAATGATCAAGTTATCAGATTCGGCCCTGCAAATTACATGGATCTTTGGTACCTCATTTTAATCCTAATTAAGTGCATTTTGGATGAAATTTTGAAATAAGATAACCAACTCCAACTTATTACAGTGATAATCTAAAAAATCATCATATTCGATGATAGCTTCAAAGCTGTCGATCTAGCTCTTCAAGTTATAGGGAGCCTTTGTGAGGTTTGATTTAAATCGACCTTAGTTCTGAGAGATTCTTTTTGTGAGCTATCAGAAGACGACTCGAAGATATCTCTAACCAAAAAATTCATTTTCTTAGCATCAGTTTTAACAAAATCAAATTTGCCTTCTAAGTTATTATATCCCTTATTTCGGATTTCACATTCGATCAGTGTGATAAAACTTTTGATGGTACTCAATAGACATTTTAGATCATGCGAGCCAATCTAACTCCGCAGTCCTATATTTTGCAGTCTGACATTATTACACACCAAATCATCCAGCAAATTAGCCCCATCCTGACCATAAAAGAATATCACTACCGCAAGCCACGTCAAACCTCCTATAAAAACCCCAAGTTTATCATATGGGACATCTAAAACCCTATCCAGCAGAAATCTGAATTCATTGACACACCGGATGGTTATCACGCAACTAAATATTTAATCCAATTAATAAGAAATGCAAGCGTCGATCTCTTCTAGACGGGATATAGACAATATCTGCAAACAAAGCAATAGTCTGGGAGAGATCGCCGCCAAACAATAAGTATATTATATTAATCCATATCGTTGAGCCAATTTTCGTGCAATATTTCGGCAGCTTGAAATAACCGAAATAATTGAAAACTAAAATCGGTGCATATAAAGGTAAGGTCAGGCATACCACCTTCGTAGGATAGATAGGATCGACATGCTGATATAGCGGTAATAAGATGATTACTATAGTTCCTCATGAACAGCCAAATGACACTCTGTTATAGTTGATGATCAGGGACTCCTCAATATAAGGTCCTTCAAAACTCCTAAAAAGAATATTCAATTCCATATGGACTTCAATGGATCCATCAGAATCTTATAATCGAGTTGAGTTGATACCACATCTACCAAAAATATAAATGAGTTTAATCCCATTACCACACTTAAATGATACTATAATAGATATAAAGACTCGAATAAGTACTGTAAACCCACTACTTAAGACTGAAAATACTGTTTGATAAAATCTATTTATCAGTCCAGTTGGCAGGATCTGACCATCCATGCATTCATTGTGCATTTAAGTAATTATACGTGCATTGTTATATCTCATATTAAAATGATACCTAACTGTATTACAACACCTCATTTACTAAGGATAAATTGGTCATTCATAGGATCGAATTTAATATTGTGAAATACGGATCGTATCATTTGGGAAAGTGGGAACATCATAGTTGCCTATTATGACATTAGCATCGTTATTAAGTTCATCCAAAGACACATTCGTTTGAAAAACATAGAGTGACTTTAGATTTTGAAGATTTGAAAGTCCTTGCACGCCTTTGTCGTCAACATTTGTATTATTCAGATTTAAATATCTTAATTGCTGTAAATCTTGCAATTTTATTAGCCCTTCATTACTGATTTGTGTATTATCTAAATACAAACTGACAAGATTTATCATTAGATTTATCTTGGCTAAATCTTTATCCCTCACATTAAGTCCGCTTAGCTTAAGCCTGGTAATGTGAGGTGCGATGTCTTCGAGAATTTCCCAGTGTCTCTTTTTTAGTTCTGAAACATTGAGAAAATTTAAGTCTAATAATTTACTATCAACTCCTGCATTTAAGGTAACAACATTTAATGAGGCAAGCTCATTCAAGAGTGACTTATCCGCTTTTCCAAGATTCGTATTTGGCAAAAATCCAGGCTTTATTTTGGCACGCATTTCACCCTTTTCATCACTCTCGTTGATTAATGATTTAATTAACATATTGACAGAGTCTGTCGATTCAAAATTGGTTAAAAGGGAGTTATGTTTACCCCCATTGTATACCCACCATTTAATAATTGATTTTTGATTTATCGTAATTTGCGGTTTATGAGCCGGAGGCATATGTTTTTCATCACTCAATGGAAGGTCCATCCGTCTAAGTAACTCACTATTATTTGCTCTATTACTAATTAAATTCTTGCCAGATTTACCCCCTTGTATCAAGAATTCCAGTCTATCTAATCTTAATTTACCTTTCTTTTTTTTGGAACCATGGCAGGATACACATCGCGCATCAAATACGGGTTGAATTAAATCTTCATAAATATCTACCTCTTCGGCATTTGAAATATTAAAAACAATATTAGTTTCTTTTTCCTCTGAATTACTTGGAGTGAACAAAAAGTTTTCTCCATGAGTAAGGGAACCTCCCAAATGACCTGTGAATGCCACACCTAATGCAATGATGAGGGCAACCCATTTTACTTTGCCTTGAATGGAGTAATAGTAATACCACAGAATAAAAGAAAATGCCGTAAGGATTATACCTGACCACATATGATTATTTATCAAATCTTCTGGATACACACCATTTAGAGAAAGGACATATCCTGTTATGGACGCTAACAAGGCTGAACAACTACCAATAAATAGTACAGCAGAACAAAGCTTAGAATCAATTTTTAGGATCCGCCATTGATTCAACCATTCCAATAATACATACAAAAGCAAGATACCGATAGGAAGATGAAGAATCAAAATATGCAGCCGGCCTAACAAATCTATAACCATCTACGCCTCTTTTACGTATCTATCTATCCAAAGTTTTTTCATGGCAACATTTATATCCCAATTATCGGCCAATGGCCTTCCCGACGTTGGGTGTATCCACATATATGGAGGAGGACCAAATTCTGTTGTCATGGTCAAAATGTCCCCACGCTCAGACTTCATTCTAACAACTTCATCCCACCATGCAAAATGTGCCTCAACTGCTTCTTTAAATTGGTTGCTATTAAGATCAGGAATTTGAGGGGATTCAGGAAATCCTACCCTCGAATGAATGTGCCCTATTCGTTTGAGAGCCAGATTAACCGTTTCTTCCTGATCGGATAAAAGTGACTCATGAACACAACACCAATGCGAAATATCCAAGGTTAATTCTAATTCCTCAAAATCCTGTATAAACTTCTTTGTGACAGGCGCAGAATAAAGCATTCGACCCCTATGTGTCTCATGATAGATTGGAATTCCTGAGTTGCCTGATTTTTCAAATGAGTGAATTAGGAAATTTGAATTTAAATCAACGGAATAAAAATCTTTACCAGAATGACAGTTAATAAACTCAGGTTGAAGGGCAATAGCACGATCAACACTCTGTTTAAAGCTGTTAAGGTTTTCTGAAAATGTCTTGCCCCAGTTTCCTACAAGTAACCCTAGCCTCAAATCATACTTGTCAAGGGCTTTTTGAATTTCCAAAGTCTTTTCTGCAGATTGAGGAGTCCAGACTTCAATACCCGTATATCCATCTGCTTTAGCTTTTGCACAAAACTCATCCATAGTTCCATCAAATCCCCAAATAGTTGCATAAATCTCTAATTTTAAGAGCTTTGGACTGCTACAGCTGGACCTTCCTAAGAAATCGAAAAATGGCAAGCTACTAATTGCGAGTGATGAATCCTTAACGAACTTTCTTCTATTATGCATTTCTTAATCTTTATTCAAACGAGAATATCGTGGATTAACTTACCTGCCACATCTGTCAAACGGAATGGCCTTCCTTGAAATTGATATGTAAATGCCTCATGATCAAATCCCAATTGATTAAGTATGGTTGCATGAATATCGTGTATGGAAGTTTTATCACCGACAACATTATATCCGATCTCATCGGTCTCACCATATGCTCCACCTGACTTAATACCTCCTCCGGCCATCCACATAGTAAAAGCATCTGGGTGATGATCTCGACCAGTGTATAATTGCTCTACTCCATTCCTATTTTCTTGCATTGGTGTACGTCCAAATTCACCACCCCAGATTACCAGTGTTTCGTCAAGAAGACCACGCTGTTTAAGATCCAATAGCAACGCAGCTATGGGCTTGTCCGTATCCCGGCATTTATTAATGTGTCCAATTTCTAAAGCTGTGTCCTTACCTACACCATGGGTGTCCCAACCCCAATCATACAGTTGAACAAATCGAACACCTTTTTCTACAAGTTTTCGGGCAAGCAGTACATTATTGGCGAATGATTCATTACCTGGTTGTGTCCCATACATATCATGGATGTACTGGGGCTCCTTACTGATATCCATAACTTCAGGAACGGATATCTGCATACGAAAAGCCATTTCGTATTGGGAAATTCTTGCCACCGTTTCCGGATCATTGAACTCTTCGTAAGTTAATCTATTGACATCATTAATCGCATCAATGGCCATTCTACGAATATTTCGTGTGGTCCCTTCAGGGCTGCCAAGATATAAGACTGGATCACCCTTTGATCGACAATGGACACCTTGATAAACAGAAGGAAGAAATCCACTCCCCCAAACCTGTTTTCCGGCATCCGGGTAGACTCCGCCTGAGGTAAGTACTACAAATCCAGGCAGATTCTCATTCTCTGATCCAAGGCCATAAGTGACCCAACTACCCAAAGATGGTCGTCCCAGTTGAGAACTCCCAGTATGCATCATGAGTTGTGCAGGTGCATGATTGAACTGATCGGTGTGTATCCCCCTAATGAAACTGACCTCATCTACTACTTGTCGGAAATGAGGAAGGTGTTCTGACAGCCATGCACCTGATTCACCATATTGTGCAAATTTCGCTTGACTTCCCAACATTTTGGGAACACCTCTTATGAAGGCAAACTTCTTTCCATTAAGTAAGGAAGGCGGACACTCTTGTCCATGCAATTGATTCAGAACTGGTTTGTAATCAAACATTTCAAATTGTGAGGGCGCACCAGCCATATGTAAATAAATCACAGACTTGGCTTGGGCTACAAAATGAGGACTTTGGGGCTTTAGTGGATTGAAATCTGGAAATGAGGAAAAACTCCTTTGCAACTTATTTGATTCATCAGATTTTAAATGACAACCGGGCAAAAGAGTTCCCATTGCAAGTGTACCAAGACTCAATCCAAATTTCTGAAGAAAAACCCTACGAGTATTAAGCTCACTTTGTTTGAGCAGATGTTCGCTTAGTAATTTTTGTGGATCGACTTTATTCATTTATTTAGGAATTCATCTAAATTAAGAACTGCATTTGCTACAGTAGTAAGTGCATCCATCTCAGCATTCAAATATTTATCATCATTTTGAGACTTAAATGATGTTAAAGATCTCTTATATAGATTTTGTAAAACTAAACCTTTATCATCTGCAATGTCTTTACCCATTGCCAACTTATATGCGAAAGATATCTGATCCTTTAACTCTCCGCCACCCTCATTTTTCATTCTTTGAGCAAGGTGTTCAGATGCCTCTACAAATACCGGATCATTTAGAGTAACAAGAGCTTGTAGCGGTGTATTTGTTCTGATTCTCCTGGAAACGCAGACTTGTCTGGCTGATAGATCGAATGTCTCCATGGAAGGATAAAGAGCCGAACGTTTGATCATTGTATATATTGCTCTTCGGTATTGATCTTCACCTTCACTACGGATCCATGATTCAGTATTATAAGGAGTTTGCCATACATTTTCTGGTTGCGGCGGCATTACCGGTCTTCCATACATTTTGTTACTCAACAAACCACTAACCATCAATGCCTGATCTCTTACTTGTTCTGCACTCAATCTTATCCGTGGACTTCGAGAAAGATATTGATTGGAAGGATCCTTCGCTTGAGATTCAGTTGATGTGATGGAGGATTGTTGATAAGTTTCAGATAATAATATTTTCTTTATCAAGTCTTTAATACTCCACTCATCCTCATACATCCAGGTATAGGCCATCCAATCCAATAATTCCAAATGGGTAGGAGGTACTCCTTGTGATCCAAGATCTTCCACAGTCAGCGCAATACCCTGACCAAAAATTTGCTCCCAAACCCTATTAACAAATGTCCTTGAAGTTAACGGATTACCTTCGTCAACTATCCATTTGGCGAAGGCCAGTCTATCAGGATCGCTGGTACTATTGATTTGAGGTAGAACTTCTGGAACCTTGGGAAATACTTCTTCTTTATGTATTTGCCAATTACCACGATCAAAAACATGAGTTCTTCGCTTTCGACTATCAGGATTCTCTGTCATAATCAATGTATGGTCATGCTTCGACTCTAACAGATCGTAATATTCCCTTTTGTAAAATCTATGTTTTATATCAGTCTTGCCAGGAAAATTTTGAGAAAGATAGTACCAATCCATCATGATACCAGGACTATCTTCCAGATCTAATGAAGGATTTTGATATTCGAGAAAGATGTCGTGATTCCCACTTACCTCCTTTATGGGTATTTCTATAATCTCGTAACCTTCTGTTGATTTTTTCAAATTGGTCTCTGCAATGACCTCCCCTTGTGGGTAATCAATATGCACAAAAAGTTTTCCCCCATATTGCGTGGTATAAGCTCTCATGAGAAGAACTTCTATCTGTGTTAGTGGAACATTTGGAATTCTTGCCACTCCATCCTTACGCAATCCCAGGTATTTTGTGTCATATAATGCAGAATTCACATATTGATCCGCTTCTATAGAATAAATCACTGGTTGAACGGTCCTAACAAATTTTTCTATTTCTTGACTCTTCTGCTTTGTATCCACTAATTGAATCCATTCAGTCAAGTCATCGAGTTTTTGTTGACTTAATGTATCTAGGAAATAAAGTACGGGATAGTCAGGATTAGTGTCTGCATCTCTAGTATTATTCAGAAATGCCATAGATTGATAAAATTCTTTATGTGGAAATGGATCATAAGGGTGTCCATGACATTGGACACATGCCATGGTGGTACCTAATAGACCTTCCCATGTAGTGCTCACCCGATCCATCACAGCCTTGATACGATATTCTTCGTTGTCAGTACCTCCCTCGTCATTAGTTGAAGTGTTCCTATGAAATCCAGTCGCTACTAATTCTTCATCAGTCGGATTATTCAAAAGATCACCAGCCATTTGTTCAATAATAAATTGATTATACGGCTTATCCGTATTAAAGGAGCTAATGACGTAATCTCTATAACGCCAGATACTTCGATTTTGATCTCGTTCGAATCCTTTGCTATCAGCGTAACGGGCAATATCTAACCACATGCTGGCCCAATTTTCACCAAACGAATTTGAATTTAGAAGTATATCAACTACTTCTTCAAAATCTATCTCTTCCGATTCTACATATTTTTTGATTAGTTCTAAAGAAGGTGGAAGCCCTACTATGTCAAAACTTGCACGGCGTAACAATTCAGATCGTTCCGCTTTTGAATTTTGCTTGAGTCCAAGCTCTACAAGTTTATCTTGGATGAAATAATCAATAGACCTTGGTGTCATGTTACTCTCTGAAGATAAGACTGTCAATAAAGATCTCGGCTTCTCATTATCTTGCTTTTTCAATGGATTGTAAGCCCAATGTACTCCCCATTTTACTCCTTGTTTGACCCAATTCTTAAGTATTATTATCTCTTTCTCGGACAATGGATCGGATCCTTGAGGCATTCTTTCATCAAGATCGTCAGTTGTCAATCGTCTTATGAATTCACTATTCTTAATATCTCCGGGAATGATAGCTGGTAATCCTGATTCTGTTACCTCAAGTGCATTGGACCTTGAGATTAAAGAAAAGCCCGCATTCTGCTTTACTCCACCATGACATGAAATGCAATGCTTGTTTAATATGGGCTTAACTTGAGTGTTATAGTCAATATCGCGAAAAGTATTCCTGTAGATACTTGAAGCAAGTAAGACAATAACCAAAATTCCGATAATCCATAGAACACGGATCACATAGTTTTTACTTTTAATAGCCATTTATCATTTAAAAAACTATCACCCTACTGTCCATAAACAACGAATTAAGTAGAATAGTGGAGTGATACATCTTTTATATTATTAAAAATGGGGTGTGAACTTGATTTCTTTGATATCTTAATCACTGTCAACCCTTAAAATAAAAAACCAAATAATATTATGCAAATCAAACTAACATTAGTTTTTATGGCTCTCCTGCTGTCAGTCAACGGCTACTGTCAAAATCAGATTATTGATTTGTGGGAAGGAGCAATACCAAATTATCTTCAAACAAATGAAATAGAAGAACACGAAATCGACAAGATTTTATGGATTACCAATGTTCAAAAACCGACCCTTGCCGTTTATTTGCCATCGAAAGGTAATGCAAATGGAATGGGAGTATTGATTTGTCCCGGAGGAGGTTATCATGGTTTGGCTTACGATTGGGAGGGAATTGATATTGCGAAATGGTTCAATTCAAAAGGGATAGCAGCATTTGTTTTAAAATATCGACTACCCATATCTAAATCAGTTACCGTCGATCATGAAACTCCTCTACTCGATGCTCAGCAGGCTCTGAGAATCGTTAGAAACAATGCTGAGTCTTGGAATGTAAGTTCAAATCAAATTGGGATAATTGGTTTTTCAGCTGGCGGACACTTAGCTTCTTCAACTGGAACGCACTTCAGATATGCAATTGATTCTGAGAAAGTGAGACCTGATTTTATGATCCTTGTTTATCCTGTAATCACAATGGATAAAGCTTATACCCACATGGGGTCTAGAGTTGCATTATTAGGTGATGATCCTGATAAAGAAATAGAGGTTTTATATTCTAACGAATTTCAAGTGACTAAGGCTACTCCTCCGACTATTCTGATACATTCTATGGATGACGATGTCGTCTCTGTAAAAAACAGTTTGTTATTTTATGAAAGATTAATCAATGCAGGCGTCCCGACAGAAATGCATTTATATCCCGAGGGTGGACATGGTTATTCATTGGCTTTAGACGATGCACATCTTTCTACTTGGCCGAGCAGGGTCCATGATTGGCTGAAACAATTAAAATTTAAAAAATGATGATTAAATTTCAATATGTTCTTTTCGTTCTGTCATATCTTTTCATTCATTCATCTTGTTGTCCGAATAAAGATGAATCATCAAATCTCACAAAACTCTGGATAGATTTGTTTAATGGTGAGGATTTATCTAATTGGACCATTAAAATAGCTGGGCATGATTTAAATGAAAATTATAAAAACACATTCGTTGTTGAGGATCAAATGATTAGAGTAAAATATGACGAATATGATGAGTTTGATGAGGCATTTGGACATATGTATCATAATACACCCTTCAGCCATTATAGATTAGAATTTGATTACCGATTCGTTGGAGAACAAACTAAGGGTGGTGCCGTGTGGAATGTGCGAAATAGTGGTGTTATGTTACATTCTCAATCCGCTGAAAGTAATGACTATAATCAGGGTTTCCCAGTTTCGATAGAAATGCAATTATTAGGCGGCTTAGGCATAGATAAAGGTACACGAACAACAGGAAATGTCTGTACTCCAGGTACGGCGGTAGTAATGGGTGACACGATCAATTATACACATTGTATAAATTCAACGTCAAAGACATACCATGGAGACCAATGGGTCCATGCCGAAGCGATAGTACATGGTGGTGATGAAATGATTTTTCTAATCCAGGGTGATACAGTTTTGCAGTTTCAGAAACCACAAGTAGGAGGAGGATTTATAAGTCAATTAGTTGAAGGGCAAGATTGGGATCATTTCGGTATTTCGGATTCTAAAAATAAGTGGATAAATAGAGAAGGGCAAGTTTTGAATGAGGGGTATATTTCAATTCAAGCAGAGAGTCACCCAATCGATTTCAAGAATATCAGATTAATAGATTTGTGTGGATGTATGGATCCCAATGCTAAGAATTACAAAAACTACTTTATAAAAAGTGACAGTTCTAAGTGTATTTATTAGTAGTTGTTGAAATATAAAATAAAGTCTTACGCAAAGACTTTGAATTAAGATTAATGTGTTTGAAAAAGTAACGAAAACTAAAAAAAGCAAGCAAACTTCTTTACTAACTACCTTTCCTGCTGTCCTAAATGCGTATTACATTGAAACTGTACAGTCCAAAGTTTCAATGGTTACTCATTATACTTAAAAAAACTTAATGCAAACTATTTGACCATAGGACGAATCACGTACGCGTAGAAATAATTACCAGCAAATATTTTGTATTCGTCATGAGTATGTGCTCCCCAACTGTCATCCCCACCAACACCCATTTGTTTGTAATCAAGATTAAGGTACGTTTCCGGTCTTAGAGGTACGTCAACTGAATGACGATTCATCTTTTTTGTTCCTTCATCAAGATCTGCAATAGTATGATGTAAAGCACTAAATCCAAAAGGCTCAATGCCCTCGATCGAAATAGATTGATTCTGATCATTTTCTAATTTAATCCAACGAGTATCTGTACGATAACCAGTTTCCTGTGGTCGCACATATGGGTAAGCCATGTTATTTACATAACTACTGTATGTTCCAATGTGCATCCCATCCTTGCGATCTTCGTAATTTTCGATTGGACCTCGACCATACCATGTGACGATATCAAAACCTTTTGAAATCGCAAGGGTATTGCCAATCCGCGGAATAAAAGGAAGTGTTCTATTGTTACTTCGTATCTTATTGCTGACATACAGGGCTCCTGAAGAATTCAAGTGGTAGTCGATTGTCCACCAAACACCTCCAGCACTGAAGCTATAAGTAGATGCGATCACCACTCTTTCAACTGTCATTTTCTCTTCAAGATCCTGTAATCTTTTACCATTGATTTTTATTGAATTCAGTTTTCTTTCTTGACTACTTTCTTTCCAAATTTTGGCTACAAATGGCATTCTATTTCCAAAATCATTATCAGTAGGAGCCCGCCAGAAATTAGGTGTGATGGGTTCATGCAGTATCGAAACACCATTTACTTCGTAGTCAGAGATCAATCCTGTCAGTTTGTTAAATTTTAGATCTACAGAAGTTGAAGTTATTCTAATTTGTTCTTCTGATATAGTGATTTCAAACTCTCCTTTATCCACGGTAAACACATTTGGTTTATGTTCCCGGATTACAAATTGTTCGCTGGCTTGAACGTGTCCCTTATCAACTAAAGGGCTGTCTTTGTCTGCTAAAGCTTCTAGTGTCACTAAATATTCGGCATCTTCTTTAAATAATACCTCATAGTCAAAAATTACATCTTTTGAATTTCCTGGTTCAATTCCTTTGACTTTTTTGAATTTCTGAGATATGAGATTTCCGTCTTCGTAAAGACTATACCGAAAAATCATTTGATCCAGCTTGATAAAGTCATAGGTATTGGTTATTCTAAATTCTCCTTTTTCAGCATTGAGGTCTTTGAATTTCACATATTGATAGACCTTTTTCACTTCATATAGATGCGGGTTGGGTTTACGGTCAGAGCTGATCAAGCCATTAATACAGAAGTTAACATCATTTTGCATGTCCTGGCCTCCCAGGTCTCCACCATAGGCAATATATGGCCGTCCTTCTTCATCTTTGGCCCAAAGTCCCTGGTCCACCCAGTCCCAGATGTAACCGCCCTGAAGTGAAGGATTGGACTCAATCACATCCCAGTAATCCTGCAAGTTACCTACTGAATTACCCATAGCATGAGCATACTCACATAGGATCATGGGTTTTGAAGGATTGGAGGCCGCATGTTCTCTAAGGGTAGGAATACGTGCATACATGGGAGCATAAATATCTGTTATGCCATCCTTGTCGGCTTGCTCGTACTGTACTGGTCTCGTAGAATCCTCACTTTTAAGCCAATTGTACGCGGCAGTAAAATTTTCGCCATTCCCTGCTTCATTACCCAGTGACCAGGTTATGATAGAGGGATGGTTTTTATCCCGCTCATACATTCGTTCTACTCTATCGAGATGAGCAGCTTTCCATTCAGGCAAGTAAGCCGGGTGAACAGCCGGATTAAAAGGACCCTGATGACTGGCTCCCATACCATGAGTTTCAAGGTTTGCTTCATCAATTACATAAAACCCCAAGCGGTCAGTAATTGTGTAGAAAAAAGGATCTTTTGGGTAATGACTGCATCGGATAGAGTTGACATTGAATTCTTTCATTAATTTCAAATCCTTCATTAATAATTCCTCGGAAACAAAATGTCCTGTCACAGGATCATGATCATGAAGATTCACACCTTTAAATAATACAGGAACTCCATTGATCAGCACTTGTGCATTCTTTATTTCCACTGTTCTGAATCCTACATCCATAGAAGTAGCTTCTATAAGCTGGTTTTCCGGATCACTTAATTTTATCAGAAGTTTGTATAATTCAGGTGTCTCGGCTGTCCATTTACTAACATTGCTAATCTTTGCATTAAAGCTATAGACCGAATTGCTGAATTTAGAAAGAGAAATCGTTTGTTCAGCATGAAAAACCACCTCATCACCATCAAGCAAGTCAATGCTGATCTCATAGTTTTTGATTGATCTCTTTCCATTATTTCTAAGATCAATATTCAATTCAAAAACACCATCGTGGTAATCATTTTCCAATCCACTCTTTACATGAATATCATCCAGAGCAGTCTTTGCTGTAGAATAAATAAGAACCTCCCTGTCCATACCACTCAACCTCCAAAAATCCTGATCCTCGATGTAACTGGCATCAGACCAACGATAAACCTCCACAGCAATCTTATTCGACCCCTTTTTGATATATTCTGTAATATTAAATTGTGCGGCAGTCTTAGATCCTTCATTATACCCCACCATCTTTCCATTAACCCACAGGTACATCGCACTTCTCACAGCTCCGAATGATATGAACACATCCCTGTCCTTCCAGTCTTTTGGGATATCGACATGCTTCACATAACTACCTACAGGATTGTAATCATGAGGAATATGTGGAGGATTCTTGGGAAAAGGATATACGATGTTGGTATAGATGGGAATCCCATAGCCCTGTAACTCCCAATTACCAGGTACATCAATTTCATCCCACTCACTTGTGTCAAAGTCTTTTTGATAAAAATCAGCAGGTCGATCAGCAGGCTTCTTTACCCAATTAAACTTCCATTTACCATTAAGCGAGAAGTAGTAAGGATTATCGGCATGATCTTCTGCCAATGCAGCTTGTTCGGAATGATACCGTATAAAATGAGCTTTGGGTGCATCCCTATTGATATTAAATATTTCGGGGTTCTCCCATTCAGGAGTCTGAGCACTGACATTAGAAGTTATACATAATAACACGAGCAATAAAGAGTATCTTTTCATGAGAGTAGATTAAGGTAGCTCTAAAATAAAAATTCTACGGAATAGATTGGCATATACAATAAAGACACCCCATATTAGATAATTTCTTATGACTTCCATAAATTCAAACCCTTGTCCTACACAAGAGCTCACTCTTGTAAGTAACTATGTCAAATACACAAAAATTTTTAGTAAAATTAGATGTGGCTTTTTTATCATTCAAATCGGATGCCAAACGATCATTATTGTCTACTTTTTTTCGTTAAAATAATCATGCTGTCTCTCTTAGTTTCTTTTTTGTACTAAAAATGGTGATATTAATCAACTGTTTCGTTAAGAAAACTCAAAAGACACAGAAGAAACATTTAGACTTAGCAATTAAATTGAAGGAAGAATATTTTAGGAAAAAAATGGAAGTTCATGAATAAATTAACGTCATTCGAAGATTATCTCGATAAACAAAGAGGAAATAAAGGAACAGAATTTAGATCTAAATTTGATGCCGACTCTTTGGCATTCAGGTTGGGTATTATGCTTCAACAGGCTCGAAAAGAGGCCAAAATGACCCAAGAACAATTGGCTGAAAGAACAGGAACTAAAAAAGGCTGCAAATCCAGAATCGAAATCGGAAAAATCGATATTCAACTAAGAACTTTTTATAAACTCATCGAAATCGGATTGGGTAAGTCGTTGAATATGAGAATTGGATAAATGAATCACGACGAAAACACTATATACCACATCATGACCGCCTATCTGCAGGCTGCACTGCCTACATTTGTATGGCACATTGCAGGCGAGCTAAATAAACAAAAGACATATGAAAAAATTAATTTTACTCGGTATTCTAATAAGCATTATCTCATGCAATAAGGATTCTAAAAATGAAATCGGAGCGCAATGGAAGATAGATAAAGCATGGGCATGGTATGATGATCAGCCTTGGTTAGTAGGCACTAATTTCAATCCTAGCACAACCATCAATCAATTGGAATTTTGGCAAGAGAATACATTTGACATAGAGGTAATAGAACGAGAGCTGTCATGGTCTGCAGAACTGGGTATGAATCTCCATAGGGTCTATTTACACAACCTACTTTGGCAACAAGATTCTGTAGGCTTTTTGGACAGAATTGATCAATATTTATCAATTTCAGATAAATACAATATCAAAACCATGTTAGTTTTACTGGATGATGTATGGCACCCCGTTCCGAAATTAGGCAAGCAACCTGCTCCAACTCCACATGTACATAACTCAGGCTGGGTACAGGCACCTGGTGCCGCTATACTCAGTGATATGGACAGACATAATGAATTAGAAGGATATATAAAGGGTGTAATCACAAGATTTGCCAATGATAAGAGGGTCATTGTGTGGGATTTATACAACGAACCAGATAATGTCTCTCAAAATGAAGGAAGAAAAGATTTAGAAGTTCGAGATAAACATATTTATTCACTTGCCTTGCTCAAAAAGGTCATGACATGGGCTAGAGAAATGAATCCGACACAACCACTGACAACAGGGATATGGAAAGGAGACGTGAACCATTGGGGTACACCTGATAGCTTACCTGAGCTCGACAGATACATGCTAGAGAACTCAGATGTTATCTCGTTCCACTCTTATGATGGAGATATGAATGTCGTCCAGCAAAAGATAAGTGAACTCAAAAAATATGGTAGACCCATGTTCTGCACCGAATACTTGGCGCGAGGAAGTGGGAATACATTCGAGTCCGTAATGCCCTTACTGAAGGAAAACAAAATCGGAGCAATAAACTGGGGATTTGTTTCTGGTAAAACGAATACCATCTACCCATGGGAGTCGTGGTATAAAACATACACCTCCGAGCCTAAGATATGGCATCATGATATACTCAGAGGTGATGGAACTCCCTACTCTAAAGCAGAAGTACAATACATCTCTAAGATGATTAAGGCAGAATAAGAGCTGATTGCTTTAATTAGTCATCCCCTTTACTGAAATGAATAAATAACTGAGGACAATGATTATGACCCCAATAAAGACGGTGGGATGTTGTGCGGCTACAGCTTCAACGTTCTTACCTCACTATGCTTATAGCCTATTCTGATGGCTTTACTATGGATGTATTTCGAGCCATCAGCATTGATTGGAGTATCATAGACAATCCAACTATCCCAATCATCTGTGGGCTCAGGAGAGTCTGATAATTGATAGGCAATCGATGAGCCCTCTGTATTATCAATGATCGTTATTAGGCCTTCTTGATCTATTTGAGGCGTTGTGGTTTTGGGCTGAATCAGATCAGGCCACATGTTTGCTACCATCTCACTCTCAGGCTGTTCACTATAATCATTGAGTTCGTTCTCCCATAGGTCGATAGCAAACCGCATCCTGATGATTTCATCTCGATAGTTACTATCTGCAATGACATTATTCAACTGTAAGGGATCTTCTACGACGATATAGAACTCTTCCTTCGGCTTGGTTTGATTGAACCATATGGCTACATCACCAGATAGCTCTCCCGATTCATTCATCTGCAACAACTCCTGCATCATATCCATCTGCCTACGATATCTGACATCCATGTAATTAGGCAGCTCGGGATAATAATTCTTAACGAACAGATAGTTCTTATCTCTTACAATCCTTACCTTGTCATAATGGAAATCGAGCCGATCTCGCCCTGCATAGACATACTGCCGCTCTTGCTGCGCTCGCTGCGGACCTAAGAAGGCCTGACCCTGTATATAATCAGGTACCTCTACACCGATAATCGACAACATTGACGGCGCCAGATCAATCATGCTGATCATCTGATCATCAAAGTGTCGAGTATCCGTTCCTACCGTATATCCCAATACATGATCCTGTAAGTGGGGAGGCACCTTAATAATCAGTGGTACATGGATGCCTGTATCATAGATCTCTCGCTTCCCCCGAGGTAGCGGGCCACCATGATCACTCCAGAAGACAATGATCGTACTATCCATCAATCCATCTTCCTCTAACTGATCCAAGAGCTGACCGATCTGACCATCCACTTCCTTGATGTTAGAGTAGTTTCTGGCTACATCTTGGCGTACTATAGGCGTCTCAGGAAAGTGCTGCGGTATTGGCACCAATGAGGCATCTACCAGCAGTGAATCTTCTTTCTTAGCCCAGATTCTGGATTCATGTGTTACGACGGTCGAGCGCACATGAAAGAAGGGTTCTCCAGCTTGCCTGTTCCGCCAATGCCCCTCTAATCCGCACTCATCCCAAGCCGTCATCGGTGGAGCAAACTGGTAATCGGTCTTAGCATTGTTAGAGGTGAAATAACCCTCCCTACGCATATACTCTGAGAAAACCTTGACCTCTGATGGTATAACAGCGGAGTACTCTGGCACATTGCCGCCCGTCATATCTTTGAGTCCGATGTCTGAAGCGTATTTTTCCTTGCTGACACCACCAACATCTTTACCAGTCCTCATATGCATCGTTCCGATGCTCTGAGGATGCATGCCAGTGATGATCCCTGATCTACTCGGCGCACATACTCCAGCAATCGTAAAGGCATGCGTATACACCGTACCTCCCAGTGCTATCCGATCAATATTAGGCGTCTCAATTGTACTATCCCCATACATAGGGATTGAGGGACTGATATCTTCTACTGATATCCAAAGGATATGAGGTTGTACCTGGGAAACATCATCAACAGACTCATGTTGACAAGAAAACAGTAGGCATATAGATATAGAGCATAAGAGTAGTAAGCGCATATTGTAATAGTTCTCCCAGTAATATAACAATTTTCTCCATTCTCGATTCACACTTCATAGTTAGAAGGATAGGCAAAAAATAGTGAAACACCATTGAATTGAGAGGAATTAGCTATCATTGTTGCTATGATTAAAGTATGTGGAATAGTCCTAAAAGCACCGGGACTCATTTCCGTAGTCTTAGAAGGCACACCCGATGATTACCGAGTGATTCCAACGGCATTTGATAAGTTCCAGCTAACCGATGCTAAAAATCAACAGGCAGTAAAGCGATTCCGAGAGGAGGTATTAGAGTTTTTTGACTATGAGGACTTTCATGCCATCGGCATCAAGGAACGCATGGCGAAAGGGCGCTTTGCAGGGGGCGCCCTGACCTTCAAAATGGAAGGCCTGCTGCAAACCAGCGATTACCCCGTTAAAATCATCCATGGCAACAGCATTAAGGCAAAAACAAAGAATAAAATCATCAGGATAGAAGAGGTTAAGAAGTATCAAGAAGATGCTCTTTTGACAGCATTCTATTTATTACATGATCAATAATTGGTCATATGGCTAAATGTTGGAGTACGCTATTAGAATGGAGATGTGCATTCATCTCCCCTTAATTGATAGTTTTACATTTAAGTTAGGAACTTTGATTCTTAATGAGATATCATTCCTATTAACATATGTATTCCTTTCTTTTCATTAGATGAAAACCTGCCTGCGGCAGGCAGGGAAACAAAAATCAAGACCTTAAAAATCATCTGCTCAAAGGCTGCTCCCGCCTCCACTGTTTAAGGTCATTCCAATAGGTTCTTGAAAAGGCCTTGTAACCAGAACATCGAAATTACTCTGTACATTGTGGTTATTATAGTGAGACTACTTCAGTCATTCTACGACCAAAAAGTAAAGCAATATGAAGTCAATATATATTACTCAGTACGGCAATAGCGATAAGGCATTTGACATCAGAGAAACAGAGATTCCCTCTCCTGGACCTGGAGAGGTGTGTATCAAGGTGATTTCATCAGGATTGAACTTTGCCGATGTGGTAGCGAGGAGAGGTCTCTATCAAGACGCCCCACCTAATCCAGCAGTAATCGGTTATGATGTAGCTGGATATATCCATGCTGTTGGGATTGATGTGATTGACTTTGAGGTTGGTCAAAAGGTGGTAGCTCTGACTCGATTTGGTGGATATGCCGAATATGCCATCGCCATGGTAGAAGGTGTAGCAGTATTACCCGATGATTATGATTTTCACAAGGCTACAGCTTTAGCGACTCAAGCCTGTACAGCTTACTTTTGTGCGGCAGAATGTATCAGTCTCCATGAAGGAGATACTGTACTCGTACAAGCAGCAGCAGGTGGAGTCGGAAGCATATTAGTTCAGTTGGCTAAGTACTATGGCTGTAAAGTTTATGGAACCGCCTCCACTAAGAAGCAGGACTTTCTCAAAGAGTTAGGCGTCGATCTACCTATCGACTATACCAAAGATAGTTTTAAGGACATCATCAAAAAAGAGACCCCTGATGGCATCGATGTGGTATTTGACAGTATCGGAGGAAAGAGTTTCAATCACGGGATGAAGGTCTTAAGCCCTGGAGGTCGTATGGTCAGCTACGGTGCTGCCTCACAGATCAAAGGCAACAAAACGAACAAGCTCAAGGCCGCAGGAGTAGTCTTTGGCTTCGGTCTATTTAGTCCTCTTGGACTTCTGATGAACTCCAAGAGCATCATCACCGTCAATATGCTCAGAATTGCAGACTACAAGGCCAATATGTTTCAGCATGTCATGCGAAAAGTGGTTAAACTCGCTGATGAGGGCGTGATTAACCCAACCTTGTGTAAGACCTTCGCAGCAAGTGATGTGGCAAGCGCTCACGACTTTTTGGAGAGTCGCCAATCGATCGGTAAGGTAACCTTGGGCTGGGAATAAGTATGATGTAGTTTCTATCAGAAATATGATCTAATATGATATTCCCAGTATCTTATGAGTTGTAATCCTCTATTTCTAATTGTCACTATTTTATCCGAAAAAAGAAACCAAAAACTCGACGCCCTAAGATATTCCTGCAATGCTACTAAGGCTTCCCATCAGCTTCGCTGTTCTGACACTTAAATGTCTCTCAGAAATTCATCCTAAAGGATTCTTTCCTTTACCTATTTGAGTGCTTCATGCTATCCTGAATTAATTGATTAACAATAAGTTAATTTCAAGACAAATAGAGCGTTCAAACTATAAATTTTTGTGGTAATGATGCGAAATACGGTATAATACAACAGTTAGTATTTACCTTATTGTATGCTTAGCCATAACAATCCTGGCTGCCTATAGAGATGATTAGGATTTAACATTGAAGTCATTTCAGAATACATTGATGTACAGAATAGTATATTTGATTCATCCATCAATTATAGATTTAAATTATGAAATATTTCTTTGCTTTTAGTTTGACTTTTGTTCTTTCAATCAACTCTCTTATCTGTCAAATAGATCTTACTCCCGAGCGC
The DNA here is from genome assembly GCA_902609095.1 of uncultured Bacteroidota bacterium. GTDB lineage: Bacteria > Bacteroidota > Bacteroidia > Chitinophagales > Saprospiraceae > GYS-P2D. The sequence continues at coordinate 45,328 of CACLQQ010000002.1, forward strand.
TTTGACTTTGAACCAAACCTATCTTATAATGCAGATTTCAAAACTCCTGCGGATCACTTGGGATATGAGTTAGGAGAGTCATTTGTAATGTACAGTGATGTAGTGAGCTATTTCAAATATTTGGCAGCAGCCTCAGATAGAATAATGATCAACGAATATGGTCAGACCTACGAAGGAAGGAAGCAATACAATCTGGTGATTTCCTCACCCGAAAACCTGAGGAATTTAGAGCAGTTGAAAGCAGATAATCTCAAACTCGGTGATCCCAGAAATATCTCAGCATCAGAAGCACAAGAGCTTATCGATAATAAGCCAGTATTTACTTCTCTGAGTTACAACATACATGGTAATGAGCCCTCTACAACAGAGGCCGCGATGCAGGTAGCTTACAGATTTGCAGCTGCTACCGATGCAAATACTACCAATATACTGAACAATAGTGTAGTCATCATGTATATCTGCCTCAATCCCGATGGTAGAGATCGCTATGTGTATTGGTATGAAAGCGTAAAAAGATCAGTACCAGGGATAGAGCCAAAGGACTTAGATCACTATGCACCGTGGCCTAATGGTAGAACAAATCACTATTGGTTTGATCTCAATAGAGATTGGGTATGGTTGGTACATCCAGAGTCACGAGGACTCATAAGCGAATATGTACAATGGATGCCTCAATTACATGCTGATTATCATGAGCAAGGATATAATGCGAACTATTTTACCATGCCAGGAACTACGCCAAGGAATCTATTATTACCTGATAATTATGAAGCCCTAACTGATACCATTGGTAAGGCTAATATTACGGCCTTCAATAAGAATAAAATCAGTTATTTCACACGACAGGCGTTTGACTTTTTCTATCCAGGATATGGATCCAGCTATCCCAGTGTCATGAATGCCGTCGGGATGCTCACGGAGCAAGGCGGCATCGGTGGAGGAAGAGCGATCATCACAGATGATAGACAAGTGCTAACTCTAAGGCAACGTGTATTCGATCACTATACGACCTCAGTAGCAACCATCAAAAAAGCGGTAGAGCAAAAAGAACTATTTAACAGCTACTTCTATGAAGCGAGTAATCCAGCCAATTCTAAAAGTATTACCAAATCATACCTAATCATAAATGATGGCAGTCCATATCTCAATGATGTAGTCAATATTTTCTTGAGTCATAATATAGAAATTGCTGAGACTACAGGAAATCAACGTGTCAGCAATGTTGAATCCTACAGAACTGGTTCTAATGAGAGTATCAATGTACCGGATGGATCTATAGTGGTACGAACGAATCAACCGAAGCATCTATTGATCAATACGATTCTTAGCAAACAGATGGCCATCGAGGATTCTGTGATGTATGATATGGCTACTTGGTCAGCACCTCTGGCCTATAATTTAGAGGCCTACAGTTCAACGAGAGAACTCAATCTAAAAACGAACATCGTCACAGATCGCAAGGCTAATCAAGGTGCTGTGGTTAATCCTGAAGCATCTTATGCCTATGTGATTGACTGGAACCAGAGGTATACACCTAAGGCCTTATCCATGCTATGGACTAAAGGATACCGCGTTCGATCGGCCTCTGAAGCTTTCGCTACAGGTGATCAATCTTTTAACCCAGGTAGTTTGATCATCTTACAAGGACGAAACTTGACACATCAAGATCATTGGCAGGCAGATATGGAACAAATCGCCTCTCAGGCACAGGTCACTATAGTAGGCCTGCATACAGGTCGTATGACCACAGGCAATGACTTAGCTTCTCGCAGCAACAAACCGCTTAACCAACCTCGAGTAGCCCTGTTGGTAGAACAGCCTTTTAGCACCTATACTTGTGGACAGCTATACTTCTTATTTGATCAAGAAACTCAATTACCAATAGAGCGGGTTAGAACCTCTATCCTGCAACAAACTGCGATCCCTAAACTTGGCAGTCGGTATGGTTATGCAGACTTATTTGACTATGATGTATTAATTTTATCAGGTGGAGGTAACAACTTAGCTAAGGTTTTCACCGAAGCAGAACAAGAAACACTCAAGGACTGGGTGAGTCAAGGCGGTACGATCGTGGCTACAGAAAGTGCTTCATCATTTTTCACTAAGGGTAAATCGTCTATAAGTAAGATTGAAACGAGAGATTCTGGAAAAGACACTTCTGAAGAGGCTAAATATCTCAAGTATGAGGACCGAAGAGACTATTATGGAAAAAAGAGAATTCCAGGATCGGCACTGGCCACTCATGTAGATGTGAGTAATCCATTAGCCTTTGGGATGAAGGAAGATGTCTACTCTCTGTCTTTTAACGGTATGGCCCTCAAGCCTAACAATCAGTTAGAAACGGTAGCCTACTACCATCAAGATCCTAATCAACTGTTAGTGTCTGGATACTCCAATCAACAGAATCTGAATGAGCTCGCAGGCATGGTAACGGCCGCTGTGGAGCCAATGGGTCGAGGAAAAATAGTACACCTCGTCGATAATACGCAGTACAGAATGTTTTGGAGAGGGCCATCCCGTATGATGCAAAATGCGGTAATGTTACTTCCATCATACTAAGTACATATGAATATTGTAAAAGCTACCACCAAACATCTGGATATACTGACTCCATTCTTTGATGGATACATGATGTTCTACCAGCAAGAGTCAAACTTGGAGAAGCACAGAGCCTATCTGGAGTAACGACTAAGATTAATTGAGGCCAAGGTATTCATAGCCGTAGCTGATAATGGCGAAGGTGTGGGATTCACTTTGCCCTACCCTACCTTTTCTTCAGTGAGTAAAGCGAGGAAATATACCTTGAATGATCTATTTGTTCATTTAGACCATAGGCGAAAAGGGGTTGCCAGTACGTTACTCTCAGAGGTGGTGAGGCATGCTCTATCTAATGGGGCTGTACGACTTCATCTCGAGACTGAAGCAAGTAATAGCTCAGCACAAAACTTATATGATAGTGAAGGGTAGATAAGGGAAAGCAATTACTTTTATTATTACAATCTACAGGATTAAATCATACATGAGATATTGCATCAACATCTCACTTCTTCTATTTCTGATATTGATCGGGCGGTTTTCCTGCGAGCCAAAACATAGAGAGTCTGTAGATATATCTGCGATTCCTATGTCAAGATTCAACGAGCTCCAGAATTTAGACTATCATGACGGCCCAATTGTCGAGCGAAAAGATGACAGCTATAGAGTACAATATGTAAAGCGTGATGAATAATTAGAACTCGATCACATCGTCAAATCACTAAAGTCCAAAGACCCAAAGGTAGATGTATTCACGAAAGTTAGCTATGAATTTAGTGTAAAAACTGAGAGCATCGGAGGATATAAACACGTCATTTTATGAGGGGATAGATATAGTATTCGTCACCTCTGATATGGAAGGTAATTATGGTGCCTTCAAGTCATTGCTTCAAGCCAATGGAGTTATCGATGCTCAGATGAAATGGCAATATGGAGATAATCATATCGTCTTGGTTGGTGACATGGTAGATCGTGGTGATGAATTGTTACAAGTACTTTGGCTGATCTATAAGTTGGAACAAGAAGTTAAAGAGGCTGGTGGTAGGGTTCATTTTATAATCGGGTATCACGAATAGATGAACCTCTGGGGCAAGTATGACCGTACCTACCTCAACTATGTACATTTTAGCTATAACCTCACAGCTAATGCGATTGATATCCCATATGCCAAATGGATATACTCTGAATCATTCCTAGGTAATTGGATAGCACATAAAAATGCCCTGGTAAGAATAGATAGTAAGTGATATGTTCATGGCGACATCTATCCGAGTATCAGCAAATTGAAAATCTACCTTGACGAAATGAATGATGCGATACGATCTGCTATCAGTAAGAATCCTGCTTACTTGAATCGTACAGAAGCCACCCTATCCAGTCAAAGTGGACCACTATGGTGCAGAGGAATGGCGAATAGAGCGCTGTCTAAAAAATCACGTTAAGAAAATCCTCGAACAACTTAATACTGAGAAGGTAATTGTCGGGCATACCATAGTTGACCCGGAGCATATCAGCTTGCTATACGATGATCAAATCATTGCTATCGATGTGCATCACTATGAACTTTACAAGAAAAGTAATGTCCGTGGGCTACTGATAACTGATATAGGTTATTATGAGGACGACAATGAGGGTAAGAGTCATCTGCTCATGTTGTACGAACCTAAAGAGTTGTAGTTAAAACTCGTTTAACAATGCACTGATAATTTATTTGCAAGTTTTTGATTACGAAATATTTCAGCTTTCTGCCCGTCCTCTTCGAGGTTTACTCACTTCGAATCATATCGATTCGACTCTTAGAGTTCATTCCTTCACCCCATAGCTTTAGATATGACGCTGAAAAAAACTTAATCTCGATAATCAAAAACTTACAACTAACTTTAACCTGCATTCTTAAATTACTTCATTAAGTAAGAGAATCGACCAAATCAAAATTAAAATGACTCGCTTCTCTACTCTATTCCTGATAGCAGTAGCTACAACACCATTCTCTTGTCAAGAAGATTCTAAAAAAGAGGTACTCTCGATAAGTATTTTTGACAAAATATATGAACTTGAAAGTCCATCATTAAGAATTATAGGAGATGTGACTCATCTGTATGATGATAATACCATCGACGAAGAATCTGGCAAGGAGTCCTATCAACCAGCAAAATTATCCTTCGAGGGTATTTCTAGAGAGGCAGCTAAACCTCTCAAAATTGCCAAAAGAGGTGTTACCCGAAAGCGAATATGTGACTTCCCTCCTATTAAGCTAAAGTTTAGTGAGGATACACTTTCAAACATAGGTTTATCAAAATTCAATACCTATAAGTTGGTCATACACTGTACTAACATTCTTGAATCATTAGTTTCTGAGGAGTTCTTGGTCTATAAACTATACAATCACTTCACAGATAATAGCTTCAGAGTGAAGAAGCTAAATATGATCTATGAGGATGTAAGCAATGGAAAGGAAATAAGAAAAATAGCCTTCCGAACAGAGGAAGATGAAGAATTAGCACATAGATTAAATGCCAGTCTATATGAAGGCCCTATCAAAGCATTAGATCGCCAACAATATGCCCAGATGGTCATCTTTCAATATATGATAAGCAACACTGATTGGAACCTAACCAACGGTCACAATATGAAGTGGATCCAGAAAGCGGATCTCCCCTCTACTCCTCCTATACCGTATGACTTTGACTTCTGTGGCTTGGTGAATGCCCCTCACGCTAGTCCGCGCATCCACAGATGCCCATAACATCTGTGAGAGAGCACCTCCTCCAGTGGAGAGGTAAGGGTAAAGAAGAGTTAAGAGAAGTAACAACAGAGTTCAGCAATGAAAAGAGCGCTGTACTCAGTATGGTCAACGATCAAGCAGGCCTCTCTGAAGATGAAAAAGCAGATATCAGTGGTTTTATAGAATCATTCTATACCGAAGTGGGTCAAAGTTCATTCTATACATGAGCAGTAAAATGGGTGAAAAGTTGGGCTATAACTTGTAGCCCCGAGAATAAATTTTCATTTTGTGGGTAATGGTTCGAAGATATGACAAGGTAGATGAGCCTTTATCATGAGTCTTTAATGATGCTGCAGTTAACTATGCGCAAGGTGATAGTAAATTAAGATGAGCTGGCAAGTCAAGAGTAGAAGTCCCGCCACAAGAGCTCATGCAGTTTGCTACATCTATTAATCATCCGATCTTGAAATTAGCTTAGATACTTCCATCCTCATATTCTACACTAACCAAATAAGATCGCGACTTGATAGAACTACAAGTGAGCATATCCTAAAGTTGCGTGATCTTTTCGAATTTCGCAAAGAGGTCTTTGGTAATATTCGAGTTCTTAACGCTTGGTTAGATGAACCTCTCGAGCTCTATGATGATGCATCGAGCTTTATGATGTTAGATACACATTAAGGGATACAGCTTATTACGGAGGCTTGCTTAAATATAAACAGAGGTCTACCTGTGTAATGCTGGTCTACAGAATCAAAAGGGGAAAGTACTTAGACAGCATATTGTTTGGGTTAGGAAGCAAAAATCAACGGAGGTCGATGGAATCATACTAACATAGCTGTCATCTATGCCTCTAAAAGTCAGTCATTCGCTCTCTTAGAAATTATTTTGCATCTCAAACATACTCGATACCTACCTAAAGATCGAATGATTGTTTTAATCCAATTAGACGACAAACTTGAAAACACTCTCACCGATCAAGAGCTACCACCTGATTAGGAATCCATACCGAATGGACCATAGGCTAATAAAGACCTGATTCAGCAATAGATGTTTCAAACAAATAAAATCATAATAAGAGTACCATCAGTGGTGATGTCTCAAGAATACAATTATGTCATAAAAGCGCAATCCATTCCTTCTGATCTGGTTAGCATTCAAAGCATCGAAAAATTAGATATAGATCGGCGCATCTTGCATTAGTTATTATAAATGCCCGCAATATTATCAGCAACATCTCTATTCTCTAACTTTAGTAACATTATCACTTTTTAATCGAAAAAAGTAACCAAGAACTCGACATCCTAATCCGCAGCTACCATGCGCCCAAGGCTCTCCGTCAGATTTGCTGTTCAGCCACTTGTATGTCTCCTAAACATTTATCCTAATGGACTCGTTCTTTCCCTTACTTGTGTCCACCAAGCTAACTGTCACTAGGAGCCATCTTTTATAACATATCTATAAATTTCGTTTTGAACTCATTCTTCGCAGTTTTAGGTAATTATGCGAAGAAACTTATTAATCATAATACGGTTTTGATATACCCTGATAGTTTACCTACCTAATATTACATAAGAGAGGGAGATAAAAAAAAGGTCCCAACTCCTGCGAATCGAAATCTAATGTATTTTTTAGTGATTTTGTTTTCCTATGCGTAAAATGACTCCTTACCTAACTTCTTAACTAGTAGGTAATAGAACATAGCTCTGTACTTGTTACGGTTAGACGAACCGAACTGATCAACAACACCAGCTATAGAATCATCTAATGCAGCACCATCAGCTATCCCTAATTTTTTGATTAGGAAGTTATTTTTAACACGTGCCAACTCAGCCTTATCCGTAGAAGATATTTTAGAAGAATCAGGATTGTAGATAGATGGGCCACAACCTTTAGCCACCTCAGTCAATAAATTTAGATCATATGATATGCCTAATTTATAAAACTCAGCTTTGTATGTTTCCATACATTCCTCAAACTTACTCATATTAATTTTTTACGATTAATAAATATTTTCGAAACACCCTTAAAGTAAGTACTTTTTACAAGCTAAACCGTTAATTGTGTAGATGAAAAGTGATAAAATATCCTATGTATGTAATGAAGTAGAAAAGGTACGTGAAATTTATTATGATACAATTACTAATCTCGGAGAGTATAATTCTACATTTGAGTTTATCAGTGCACTCGCAATAAGTCAACACACCGTATTCACAAGGGTATCCACCCAGAATCACCGAACTAAATAGTAGGCACTCCGACTGTATTATAAAAGACTACGACTACATAATGTCGTCAGAGTTATCCCAGACCGACATACAGTACTGACAGACTCAATAGTTTGCATATCGAGACTGGCAAGAAGTCATCACTGAGGACACAGGCTTAAACCATAATTTTGAAAATACTGTAGATGAGATGTTGGAAGGCCATATCAAGGAGCTTCAATCTTTACTGAACCAAAACCCTGATCTGATCAAGCTAAGCAGTCCTTTTGCACATGGCGCTAATCTTTTATACTACTTGGCTGCAAATGGTGTCGAAACACACAGACAGATCAGTTCTTATAATGCTGCTAATATTGTCGAGCTCTTATTGATTCAAGGAGTAAATATTGATGTAACCATAAAATCTATGGAGGATCTTGTACTGTAATAAACCTAATCGAAACCAGTGCACATCCTAATGAGGCCGGTGTAGCATCAGAGGTTATTCAGATGATCAGAGATCATACTACCTCATAATGCTCAAAATTCATTAGTTTACCATTCAGAAATATCAATTAAACTTTATGAAATACTTATTCACCTTAGGCTTTATTATAAGCTTACCACTTCTAAGTTATAGCCAATCAAATATACATGAGGCCATCGATCAGTATGCACAAGAAATCAATGATCAGGTCATAGAATGGCGTAGAGACTTCCATCAGTATCCAGAGCTATCCAATAGGGAGTTCAAGACCGCTGAAAAAATTGCTAATCATCTAAATCAAATAGGTTTAGATGTAGAAACTGGCATAGCTATAACAGGAGTTGTTGGATTATTAGACACCGGCAAACCAGGACCTACCATAGGGCTTAGAGCAGATATCGATGCACTACCTGTAACAGAGCAAACAGCAATTCCATTCGCCTCACAAGCGAGATCTACCTACTTAGGTCAAGATATAGGCGTCATGCATGCCTGTGGACATAATATCCATGTCGCTATGCTATTAGGTACAATAGAAATATTAGTAAGCATGAAAGATCAGCTCAAAGGCAAGATTGAATTTGTCTTCCAGCCTGCTGAAGAAGGTGCTCCTCCAGGAGAAGAAGGTGGTGCTAAACTCATGGTCAAAGAAGGCCTCATAGAAAAGTATGGTATCGAGGTCATGTTTGGTCAGCATACTAACTCAACTACACCAGTTGGACATATCAATTACAAACTGGGCGGTATCATGGCAGCGGCAGATAGATTTGTCATCAAGGTAAAAGGTAAACAATCACATGGTTCTCAAACCTGGGTAGGAATAGATCCCGTAACAGCAGCAGCTCAGATTATTCAAGGATTAAACAATATTGTAGCCAGACAAACAGCACTTACCAAAGAAGCTGCTGTTATCAGTGTAGGAAAGATATCAGGAGGACAACGAAACAACATCATCCCAGAAGAAGTAGAGCTAATAGGAACCATCAGAACACTGGATGTTGAAATGCAAGACATCATCCATGAGAAGATTCATAAAACTGCTACTTCGATAGCTGAAATCTCTGGTGCTACATCAGAGGTAAGCATTGATAGATATGCGCCAGTTACATTCAATAATTTAGATCTGACTCGTAAGATGATTGGCTCTCTGTATGCTGCAGCAGGTGAAGACAATGTACATGTGATACCAGCTGTCACAGGAGCAGAGGATTTCTCATTGTTCGCAGAAACGATTCCTTCATTCTATTTCTTTACTGGAGGACAGGATCCAGAAGCTCCTGCTGATCAGGTATTCCCACATCATACTTCAGACTTTTTTATCAATGAGCGTGGATTACTTACAGAAGTAAAAGCCATGAGCTACCTGGCAATGGGATTACTTATTAGCAGACTTAAATTGACAGATGCAAATGTTGTCTAATAAAATCTTTAATGATAAAATTGTTTTGGTCACTGGTGGATCAAGAGGCATAGGGGCTGCTATATCCAGAACTTTTGATCAGTTAGGAGCACAACTGCTCATTGTATATAGATCTAATGAAGCTAAAGCGCTAAGCTTCTTAGAAGAATTAAAAGGCGATCATCAAATCTATCAAAGCGACATCAGTGATCCCCTACAAGTAGAGAAGTTGATTGACAATATCCATCAAGAGTTCGGAGGAATAGACATATGTATCAATAATGCGGGTATAGGATATCATCATCCCATCGATCAAGTCAGCTACCAAAAATGGCAATATAGCTGGCAAGAGATTATGTATGTAAATCTAATTGGCCCTTCCAATGTGTGCTACCGAGTAGCACAAGTCATGATTGATCAGGGACATGGTAAAATCATTAATGTATCAAGTAGAGGGGCGTTCCGAGGTGAGCCAATGATGCCAGCCTACGGTGCCTCTAAGGCTGGACTCAACTCTATGACTCAGTCCTTAGCTTTTGCATTATCAAAATACAATATTTTCGTTGGAGCCGTGGCACCAGGCTTTGTAGAGACTGATATGTCTAAACCTCGATTACGAGGAGATGTTGGGGCAGCCATAAAAAATCAGAGCCCCATGAATAGAGTGGCTCAGCCAGAAGAAGTGGCTCAAGCCGTATTGCTCATGGCACAGTCCAATCAGTGGATGACAGGAAGTATATTTGATGTAAATGGCGCTTCCTATTTCAGAACATAAATTGCAAATGAAATAATCATGACAAGAGAAGAAGCACGAACCATGTTGACTGAGATGACTGAAGGATACTCACTCCTCCGACATGCCAGAACAGTTGAGCTGGTGATGGAAGGATTGGGAAAGCATTTTGGTGAAGATCCCGATAAGTTTGCCATAACAGGCTTGCTTCATGACGCCGACTATGAAAAACACCCCGAGCAACATCCTCAGGTCATTGTAGACAAACTAAATGACCTAGGCGAACCGGAGATAGCACATGCAGTAGCAGGCCATTATACCCACTGGAGAGTGGCAAGGGAGACTCTACTGGACAAGTGTATCGTAGCTGCTGATGAAATCACAGGATTTATAGTGGCCTCGGCACTGATCAGACCTACTAAAATAGAAGGGATAAAGGTCAAATCTGTTATGAAGAAATTCAAGACAGCCACCTTTGCCGCATCCGTAGATCGGCAGGAGTGTCAGAAAGGTGCCGAGATGATCGGATGGGAACTAAGAGAACTCATTGAGTTTATCATTCCTATATTACAGGAGCATAAAGAGGAGCTGCAGCTATCTGCTGACTCTTAAAGAATTATTATAAGTAAATTAATCATAATGAAGAGATTTCATGTATATCTTAGAGTCAAGGATCTACAAGAAAATATCAAATTCTACAATGCACTGTTCGCCACAGAAGCGAATGTTCTTAAGCCAGATTATGCAAAGTGGATGCTATATGATCCTTAGGTGAATTTTGCAATATCGTTATCAGATGTGTCTTATACCTGCATAGAACACCTTGGTATCCAAACTGAAAGCTCTGAAGAGCTCAATCAGGTATATCAGAATATGGAACGGGCTGAAGGAAAAATCTTAGTAGAGGGAAAAACAACTTATTGCTATGCTAAGAGCAAGAAATCTTGGATTGCAGATCCTCAAGGGATAGAGTGGAAGGCGTTTTATACTCATGGTGAATCAACAGTATATGGAGAAGGTCGTACAACTAAAGCTGCTCCAGATGTCATGTTACAATGGCCAGAAAATGAAAAATCCAATCAATCCACAATGCTTGAACTTCCTACCATCAAAGGTGGCTGCTGTTAAGAATATCTGAATATGTCCAACCCAAAAATCAATATTAAAAAAACTGAAGTGTTATCAGATAATTGGTATACTTTCAAAAAAATAACCTACGACTATCAGAAAGAGTTTGGAGAGCTCGGAACCCATTACAGAGAAGCTTATGAAAGAGGGAATGGTGCAACCATATTGCTCTATAATAAACAGCACGGAACTGTAATCCTGACTCGACAATTTAGATTGTCAACTTGTGTCAATGGCAACAGCACCGGTATGCTTATCAAATCATGTACTGGCTTGCTCGGTTTAGATAATCCGGAGGACTGCATAAAGATAGAAACTGAAGAAGAGACGGGTTATAAAATTGAAGAAGTAAAAAAGGTTTTTGAAGCCTACATGTCGTCCGGATCAGTTACGGAGATCCTTTATTTCTTTGTGGCTCAATATAATAATCGCATGAAAATTAGTGCAGGAGGAGACTTAACTGAACAACAAGAAAATATAGAAGTATCAGAGCTTCCATTTGACAAGGCCTATGACATGATCTCGACGGGAGAAATCAAATATGGTAAAACCATCATACTGCTCCAAAATACTTAAATCAATCAATTAATAAAGTAATCAAAGTATGAGTGAACGAAAACGACTTCCATGGTATTTTTTAGGTCTCTTAATCTTAGCTGGAGAGTCGGTATTCATTCTACCCTTTGTGCTATCTCGAGTGTTCCGTCCCACGGTTTTAGATGCGTTCAACCTAAATAATGTTGAGTTAGGACTTTGCTTTTCGGTATACGGTATAGTGGCTTTGCTCTCTTATCTACTTGGCGGGCCAATCGCTGATAAGTTTGCTCCCCGAAAGTTAATTGCCGTAGCACTCTGGACCACCGCATTAGGAGGCATAGTATATGGTACTTTTCCTGAGTACAGCACCTTAAAGGTCCTCTATGGTTGGTGGGGCTTCACAACAATCTTTCTCTCCTGGGCTCCGATGATTAAGGCTACCAGAGTTTGGGGAGGCACGGCATCACAGGGTAAGGCCTTTGGATTCTTAGATGGTGGGAGGGGCTTAGTGAGTGCCATCTTTGCCACTACGGGAGTTATTGTATTCTCACTTTTCCTAACTACCACAGTTGCAAAAGCGACCACCACTGATAATCAACAAGCATTCAAATATGTTATCTGGGTATCTTCAGTGATAGTAGCCATGGTTGGTGTTTTGGTGTGGTTCTTTTTGAAAATGGATAAAGAAATAGAAAAAGAAATCAGCATTGAGCGCATCAGTACCCATCAGATAAAAGAGGTTTTTGGCCTCACTTCTGTTAGACTATTGATGCTCATTATATTATGTGGCTATGTTGGTTATAAAGTAACGGATGTATTCTCATTATATGCACAAGACGTATTGTACTATGATCAAATCGAATCGGCACAAGTAGGTACGTTCCTATTGTATATGCGGCCAGTGATCGGAGTGGCTATAGGATTTATAGCAGATCGTACCCAAACAACTTATTGGTTGATGAATGGCTTCTTCATTTTGCTTGCCGGCTGCACCTTGATAGCTTCAGGAGTAGTAACAGATTCTCTTCCATTGCTCTTCTTCCTATCCATAATCATAGTATCGACGGGTGTCAATGCCGTAAGATGTTTATATTTCTCAGTGATGGAAAAAGGTAATATTCCACTTGTTTTAACTGGAACAGCAGTTGGTATGATCTCGATAGTAGGTTATACTCCCGATATATTTGCCGGCCCTATGATGGGATATCTACTGGACCGATCTCCTGGTATATTAGGACACCAACATGTGTTCATGATGCTTGCTGTGTTTTCATTGATTGGAGGATTGTCTGCACGGCGATACTATAGGCTATACGGTAATAACAAATAAGTAATCAGAACAACTATTTGATCTGATATCGTTTTCCATGAGCTAAAACCTCTCCAAATGATTTATGCGATCAGGGTCATATTCTTTCTATTGCTGGCTAATAACATGAGTGCGCAATCCGATATTTATCTGAATGCTGCTTTCAACTTAATTCATGCCATCGCTCAGGGAGAACCATATGAAATTCATTTGGATCAATTGAAGGACTCTAGTGTAGAAGAATTAGAAGAAGAGTTAGATTCTGATGATAAGAAATATGCCTTTCGGATCAACGTCTATAACGCTTTTATCCAGATAGAGCTCAGGAGAGAACCAAGCTTGTACGATGAGCGGAACAAGTTCTTCAATCGAGAAGTCATTAATGTGGGAGGACGTAAGCTTAGCTTCAGCAATTTAGAACAGGGGATCATCAGAAGATCAGAATGGCTTATAGGATTAGGATACCTGAAGAATCCATTCCCCAACAGCTTTAAGAAACGAATGAGACCTAAGAAATCCGAATGGAGGATTCACTTTGCTCTAAACTTTGGAGCTAAAAGCTGTCCTCCTGTAGCTGTATATGATTACAAAAGACTCGATGAGCAACTACAACTGGCTACGGAACGATACATCCCAAATTATACTCGATTTGACGAGTCTAACAATAAGGTAATCACTACACCTCTATTTTCATGGTTTAGAGGAGATTTTGGAGGCAACAAAGGAGTAAAAAAGATATTAAACGAACTTCAATTAATTCATTCTACAGATGTCAAGCTCAGCTTTAACTCCTATGACTGGAGTCTATATATGGATAATTTCATTGAATTATAACCATCGCATATAGATTGGAAAATTCTCTGTAATACGGATTTTACTAAAACGTCTGCCAATACATTCTTGATGCATAGGCTTAGCTTTAAGCTGTGTTTAAGATATATGATAGATATAAGGAGGATTTCAGAGCTAATACTAAGCTCGCCGTTCCCATCATCCTTGGACAATTAGGGCAGATCGCAACGAATCTGGCTGATAACCTTATGGTGGCTAAACTTGGTCCAGCCAATCTGGCGGCCGTATCCCTGAGTGTCGCGATATTCATCATATTCGCCATAGTCGGCTTAGGCATATCTTTTTCTCTGCCACCTCTGTTGGCAGAAGCTCATGCTGCTAAGAAATACAACAGGATCAGCAGATATTTTAAGCATAGTCTATTCATTAATCTAAGCTATGCTTTGATAAGCCTAACTGGAATGCTATTGCTTATTCCAATGCTTAAGTGTATGGGGCAAGAACAAGATGTGATTGCTTTGGCAAAGCCATACATGAGAATCTGTGCCTTTTCGATGATTCCTATGATGATCTTCCAGACTTTCAGGTGCTATTCTGATGGAATGTCAGAAACCCTACCTCCTATGATTGCTATGATTATCGGTAATGTTCTGAATATTGGACTCAACTATGTCTTAATCTTTGGCAAGTTTGGATTTCCAGAACTAAGCATCTCAGGTGCTGCGCTGGGTACACTGATTGCCAGATTTGCCATGTTCTTTATTTTGGTAGGTCTACTGATAAAGTGGAAGGATCTGTGGACTTATATTACCAGAATAAACTTCAAACAAAATCAGAAACTGATCATCCAGAAAATGCTCAGCATCTCTATTCCCATTTCTCTTCAACTTTTATTTGAAGTGTCTGCTGTTGCTGGTGTAGCTATTATTATGGGAATATTAGGAAAAGAAGAGCAAGCCGGTCATCAAATATCCATTAACATAGCCTCCATACCTTTTCTCATATGCTCTGGTCTCAGCATGGCTGCTGCAGTGAGAGTAGGGAATCAACTTGGCCTCAAAAGTCGAGATGGAATGCATCGAGCTGGTATGTCGAGTTTCATACAGGTCTTATTCTTAATGATTACGGTTGGAGCGATTATATTTCTATTAAGACATATCCTGCCTACTTTTTATTTAGATGATCCAGAGGTTATATCTATCGCCTCTACCCTACTCATCTATGCTGCAATCTTTCAGATACCAGATGGCCTACAGGTTGTGACTCTCGGTGCATTGCGAGGTGCTCAAGATGTCTATATTCCAACCCTAATCACATTTATAGCCTATTGGATCGTTGGAATTCCTATTGGATGTTTGTTATCATTTTACTGGAATCTCGGACCAGAAGGACTTTGGATAGGACTCGTTTTTGGGTTCTTAGTATCTTCTGTCCTATTACAGTTCCGATTTAGGTTTATCCTCAAGGATCGTTTGGCGATTTAAGCTAGTTACTTTAATCAAATTGCGTGAGCTAATAGCAGGATTACTCTGGTTTGTGAATTCTATAAAAACATGGACCTTATGGCATCTCAATAATGTTTAAGCTCGTGTCCTGGTTCATAACAAACTGATCTATGACTATATCAGCATAGTCATAGATTGAGACATGGTAGCTCCCTGATTTAAACTCCATGACGTATAGGTCACCGTAACAACCGATCTCTATACCATCGGTAGTAAATACATACTCGGCATTACTGATTATAATAGGGAAAAGCGTCAAGTTCCCAAACTCATCGAATGGGTCGGACCACATCTCATTAGTGTAAATATCAGAACCCGTAAGTGTTAAGAGGAATGCCTCAAGATCTACCTTCTCCTGTTTAGAGATTATAAGGATTTCTCCACTACCTTCGCGGCCTCCTCGTAGTCTATTGTCAAGGTTTGTATTCCAATTCACTATTTCAATATCATCGTAGTAGTCTATCACCTCTCTGAGCATAGTCATACTTGCATCATGCATCATAGCTCCATTGATAACTCCTTGTGGATCTACTTAGTCTTTAAGGTTTAGAGCTCGGGTAACAATGATATTTTATGCCTTGGGCATTGGCAAATACTACAACTACTCCATTATTATCACTATCAGGATCTATATCGAACTCTGGGGCTCTATAACAACCTTGGCAGCCAGCTCCTCCGTTATTTGAGTTAGTTAGAAACAATATCTTTCCAGCATTCTTTGTATCGGTAAAATTGGGAAAATCATTATTCATATTATTTACTCCTGCCCTACCTGTATCAAACCTGGAGTCATTAGACTGAATACTTCTGACAAATTGCTCCAAGGACCCTTGGAACCTTGCTTCTGCAATAGATGCATCTCTTTACACCACTTCAAATAAGCTGGAGTCATAATCATTAGCCATCATCCTGTTTAACAGACTGTCAATTCGAGGATGACCTTACTCTACTGAGAATCCCATCTCAATGTGATCTTTTATCGGTTGAGTAGTCTGATCCTCTAATAAGGAAGCTCGCTCATCCCAGAAAAATTTAGTCTCTTCGCCAAATCTCGAATTCACCAATCTCATAAAGTGCCTCCCCATAATACCATTCACGCTAGTACTTACAACTGCCTTATCACTATATCAAAATTCTTGCCGATTGCAACTCGAACATGATGTGGTATAATCAATAGATAATGCTTTATCATAAAATAGAACTGGTCCTAATATTGAACCTGCATAAGTAGTTTGATTGTCAATAGGAGTGTTATCCTGATCGATTTAGTAAGGTACATTCTGATTAGAGTAAGAAAAGAGATTATCTAAGTCGACAGAGAATGACAGCAAAACAAGTACTGTCAAAAGGGCAAAAAGTTTATTTCTATGCTTAGAGGGATACTCGTTTTTCATTCTTACAGGAATTGCTAACCAGTTGTATACCCTATTAAACAAAAAAATTATTTTATCCTATCCACAAAGAAGAGATGAGAATCTAAGCTTATTCATATAAACTAAATACAAGGACATAGCCAATCCCACAGCCGCCTCTCCAATACCTGCCATATCATGTAATACATGAAATATGAATGCATTTAACAGCATAGTAACTACAAAAGTCAATGCCAATGGCACATATTTATTGAGACGGATGCTAAGCCAAATATAATGTCCCAAATCCCTATAATGGACATGAATCCTGATGTGAAATAAATTCCCATGCAAGTTCCGCCAAAACTAGGAATATCGGGCATCGGTAGAAAGTCTAAGAATTTGTTGATTCCAAAAATGTGCATCATTAACCCCAGGAGTAGACGCACTCCCATAGTTAATTTGCCAGACATAGTTCAGGATGATAATGATTAGTACCATAAGATGGTGAATAAGCCGATCATAATTGCATCAGAAATGATTTCATTGAAATCACAGTTGTAATTATGACAGTTTAAGAATCCTGTGATCTGCCTTCTTTAGAATAGCAAAGCATACATACCCAAGAAAGTAATAGCACCCGTTATGAACCCTAGTGCGGCTAACCAAGTAACATTCTTAAGATACCAGATGAAGTCTATCCGCTCCATTCCCATGGCAGCTACGCCCGCAGCTGATCCAATAATCAGCATACTTCCTCCTGTGCCAGCGGAGTAAGCTATAAAATGCCAGAGTTTAGCATCAATGACATCTGTATACATACCCATAGAAGCAGCTACCAATGGAACATTATCTATGATTGCTGAGAACACCCCGAGTAAGATAATCACTAAATCTTGTGATGGCACAGAAGCGTCTAACCAAGCTGCCAGCTTGTTCAATACTCCTAATGATTCCAAAGATGCTACGGCCATCAAAATACCTAAGAAGAATAAAATACTGGACATTTCTATTCTTGATAAGGCGGTATGAGCACTATAAAGATGCTTACGTTCATCCTCGAAGTCCTCTTCTGGATGAATATATTCTGATACTAACCATACAATTCCTAAGGCTAACATCATACCCAGATAAGGAGGCATATGAGTTATACTCTTAAAAATAGGAACTGAAATAAGACCACCAATTCCAACGAATAACATGGTTTGGCTACTTAAGACTTCTCGCTTCGCAGTTTCAGATGGGTCTACTTCTGCCAACTGAATATTGCCTTGAAATGGTTTAGTCATAGAGGCGATGAACGTAGGAACCGCAAAGCATACTAGTGATGGAATGACAAGATGGGTGATCAGACCTATAGTTGATACTCGCTCGCCAATCCATAACATCGTTGTGGTAACATCACCTATAGGGGACCAAGCTCCACCCGCATTAGCAGCAATAACACCCATAGAAACAAACCATAGGCGTTCCATCTTGTCTGGAACTAATCTTCTCAACAATGAAACCAATACTATCGTAGATGCTAAATTATCAAGCGTCGCAGATAAGAAGAAGGCCAATATACAGATCAGCCAGAGCATCTTTTTCTTGCTGTTGGTAGTAATCTTATTGGTAATTACCGAGAATCCTTTGTGTAGATCAATCAATTCCACGATCGTCATGGCTCCTATAAGGAACACCAGGATTTCAGCGGTTTTACCTATGTGGTGAAGGAGTATATCTCCTACTCCTTTGTAATAGTCCTCTCCCCCATGACCAACTGCGTGCCCATGATGATCGACAATATCTAAGTGTCCAACTGAAATAAACGCCCAACATAAGGCGCCCATCATAAGGGCCGGAACGGTTTTGTCTAATTTGAGTGGATGCTCAAAGACAATAATTAGATATCCGAGAATGAAACAAATGATTACTCCTGCTACCATGGTTAGATCTGATCTTAGTCTGTAATAATATTAATTTATCCTCAAGGTTTTTAACACATCTGACAGAATTTATGAGATTAAGCCCCTGCAGTTTTCACATTATTATAGCCCATCATATGTAACTCTTTGATTAAACGTTTGCGCTGATCACCCTGTATGATGATTTCTCCATTCTTAATGGAGCCTCCGACACCACATTTAGATTTAAGCTTTTTACACATATCTGTGAGCTCAACCTCACTTAAACTCAATCCTTTGATGATGCTGACTTCTTTTCCCCCTCTGGCTTTTCTCTCTAAATAGACTCTCAACACATCATCTAAGTTGCCTTCTTTGGTTTCTTGCTCATCTTGAATATCTGACAGCTCAGGATTATTAGGATCACCCATTGATTGAAAAACATCCCATCCTAAAGTCTTCGAAAATTTGTCTTTGCCCATACTATTTAGGTTCTTAAATCATAAATCCTATCACAAAAGAACAATCTAAGAGTTATACTCTCTAAATATTCATAAAAATATCATCAATGCCATCTAAGAAAGTTGAGTTTTACAACAGAGAAGGAACTAAGCTATCAGCAAAAATAGACTTAACCCTAAGCAGAGCGCCGTTTCAATTTGCCCTATTCGCACACGTATTCACAGGCAACAAAAACCTTACTTCTGCAAGACATATCAGTAGAGCTCTTACACAAAATGGTATAGGTGTTATGAGATTTGACTTCACTGGATTAGGAGAAAGTGAAGGAGATTTTGCAGACATTAATTTCACCCCTAACATAACAGATTTAGAATTTGCGGCTGCATATTTATCTGAATACTACGCAGCAACATTAATCTTGATAGTACACTCTCTGGGTGGGTCTGCGGCAATCTTCGCTTTGCAAAAAATAGAATTAGTTAAAGCGGTTGTAACTATCGGGTCTCCCTCATATCCAGAGCATGTTACTCATCTACTAAAAGACAGCATTGAAACCATTGAACAAAATGGATGCTCGAGGGTCAATGTAGGAGGTCAAACGTTCACAATCAAAAAGCAATTTTTAGATGATCTCAGAAGTCAAAATCATGTCGAAGTCATCATTAATCTAGGAAAGGGGATATAAGTCATGAATTCTCCTCAAGATATGATTGTCGGCATTGATAATGCTGCGAATATTTACCAACTGGCTAAAAACCCTAAAAGCTTTGTTACTTTGGACGGTGCTAATCATATGTTGACAAATAAAGAAGATTCCTTCTACGCTGGAACCGTCATTGCTTCATGGGTAAGGAGATATATTGAATTTCCTGAAGAACTTAAACTCAAAATAGACAAGGATATAGTAATACGATTAGAAGATGAGGATATCTATACTGCAGATATACTTGCCGGAGTCCATGGTATAATTGCTGATGAACCAGGTTCCATAGGAGATAATGATTTTGGACCATCACCATATGAACTGCTCAATAGTAGTTTAGGGGCTTGTACTACAATGACCCTGCAAATGTACGCACGTCGCAAGGGATAGGGATCTAATCTACAAGAGGTCAAAGTTCACTTATCTCATGCCAAAAAGAATATCCACCAAGACGATATGCAAAACTTAGATGGCCCTAAAGGACGAATCGATAGATTTGAAAAGGTATTGGATCTAAAGGGCAATCTCAGCAATGAACAAAAACATCGACTGCTGGAGATTGCTAGCAAATGTCGAGTACACAAAATCCTGGATACTCCGCAGGAGTTTGCAACCAAGCTACTGGAGGATGAAGACTGGACTGTCCATTAAAACCAGATAATTTTATCCGAAGCTTCATGCCATTCCATAAAGCTTTGACCGTATAAATCATCAATTTTACTTCGCTTTACTTTAAGCGTTGGGGTCAAAATATCATTATCCACAGACCATGCCTCAGAGTCAATAATCGCAGTTGAGATATGCTCATATTTGGCTCGATTCTCATTTGCCGCAGCAATACTTGATTCAAGCGATTGGGCTACAAGTGTTTTATCCGCTGCTTGACCTATCTCAGATAGATTTACTAAAGCTATAGGCTGTGGTATTCCCAAACCTGCAACACAGACTTGCTCGACATAATCATTCTTCATGATTACTTCCTCCATGGGATTAGGCGTAATATAACTGCCTTTAGACGTTTTAAAAGCGTCTTTAACTCTTCCTATTACTCTGACATAACCTTGGTCATCTATGGTTCCTCGATCTCCGCTATGAATCCATCCATCGATCAAAACTTCATCTGTTTTCTCCTTATTCTTATAATAGCCCGTCATCATATATGGCGTCTTCATTAGGATTTCGTCCGTCTCTGGATCAATCTTGACTTCACCAAATGGAATTGCTTTTCCTACCGAATCCTGTGGCGAATTAGGATCTGGACTATTAGTCATAGAACCTGCAACCTCTGTCATACCATATGCCTCCACTAGATTAATGTCCAGTTTCTTGAAAAAATCCTTGATAAAGGCTGGAGTGATGGCAGCTCCAGTAGCAGCAATCTTTATTTCATTTAATCCGAGCGCAGTACGCAACTTCTTTTTCACCATACCAGATACAAATGGGATCTTGCGTAATCGATCCAATTTTTTCTGCGGCATTTTAGCTAAAACACCCAGATAGAACTTAGTCCAGATCCGAGGAACAGCAAAAAGCATCGTAGGCTGAGTCTCTTGAAGATTTTTGGCAAACGTATCTAAGCTCTCTGCAAATGATATACTTCCACCTCTTGCTATTGTAGGCACTTCTACTCCAAGCCTTTCAGCAACATGGTTTAATGGTAGGAATGAAAAGCACTTCCAATCCTTGACATCATACATTCCTAACCAACCTGTTTTCCGCTCATTCTCTATTATTAGTCCAGGGGTCTTGTGTATGTGCATCACACCTTTAGGGGTGCCTGTCGTTCCTGAAGTAAACTTAATGGTCCATAAATCATCTCCATCTGGAACAAAATTATCAGTCTTGGGATCGTGAGCATCTAACAGCGTTTGCCAATCATCACCCATTGTGATCTCTGCATTATCAGGATAATGTGGAAACTTAATGACCTGCACAGAGTCAGAGATTGCCTCACCCTTATCCCCCCAACTATCTAACTTGCCGACGAATATGAGTTTGACATCACTTAGCTTCACAACCTGCCTCAGCTGAACCTTAGGTAAACTTGCATAATATGGAACTGACACATAGCCTCCCATCATAATCGCTAAATCAGCTATAATCCAGTGATAACAATTCTTAGATAAGATCCCAATATGGTCACCCTTTTGAAGTCCTTTTACCTCCAATGCTGTGGCCATCGATCTGGCTTGTTGACCAGCCTCCTTATAGGTCATTGTTTTCCAACTATCCCCTTTAGGTTGACGTAAAAATACTTTATCAGGTGTAGTATATTCCCAGTGATAAAAATGTTCAATGATAGTTTTGTAGTCCTTTTCCATTACGATCCGTTATTTGCAAAACTCAAGTTAAAATTCATTTTTATTTTTCACATCTTGGATGGGCTCCAAATTTTAAGTTTTCCGACTCCATTTCGCTCAAAAGATCATATTAGCTCTACTCAAAAAATTAATCCCTTCAATATTGAAGGTTTAGTTGAAATTTTGTGTAATTTATTTCGAGACATCGATGCCCCAATGAATTTGAGAAAGCGGCTTAAGACGATTGTACTTTCTGTAGTGAGTTTACTACTAAATACCGCAACCCTTCAGGCCTTTGGTCTTACGGGTCAAAATCCAGACCCTGCGAAATGCATAGATTAATATAAACGACTAAGTGAAGAATTCTATAATATAGACACTCTTAGCTTGAAAGAAGAGATTGATTGGATCAAACAACTCTACAACATATCAGTCTTAAGCAATAATGACAGCACTGCCTTTTTATCATTCATACGACCTGAGTAGCATTTATTATGATCTTGACTCTATCGAAGCATCTTACGACTATGCTCTTTTGGCCATGGGCCAACTCGATCGAGTAGAAATCAACCCGGTCGATGAAGCTTTCTTGTTTAATAATATTGGTACAGTTTATTCTCACTTAGGGGACCATGACCAAGCGCTAGTCAACTATTAAGAAGCACTCAGTTTAATGCGGAATGCCGATTCTCCTTTACAGGTTTATTCAATAAGAAATATATCGGATACATATGCATTAACAGGTCATTATGACCAGGCTCTTAAACATTCCATGGATTCTTATCTAATCACTTAACGCTTAGAAGGATACGAATACTTTTACAATGTAATATGTGATTATAGCAGTATATCTGAGTGGAATGTCAAACTGAATAACAAATCATTAGCAGAACATAACTATAGGCTCCTTCAAGATATAGAGGACACATTATATACATTCTCAAACTATGAAAAGGACTATCTCTTAGATAATTACTATTCTTCTCTAACACATCTATCGCTGGAGCTCAAAAATATGATTGTACCAAAAAATATTTAAGAATAAAAAAAATTCGCTCTAAATTATTCCACAACTGGTATTACTCTGTTCGAAGCTAAATTGTTTTACCAAACAAATAATTATAATAAGTTAGAAGCAATTCTATCAAATAATTCTCTCGCCAATTCAGATTCTGAGATTTATAAAGAATGGCTTGAACTAAAGTTGAAATTTTATGCATAACAAAAAGACTCGGAAAAAGTAATTGATACATTTGAAGAGATCATGGTCAATAATTCTCAGTTGGAGCAAGCCAGATCATCTCAATTATCAAAGTTGTCCGAAGCCAAATATGAGTTATTGGGACAAAATCGAATCATTAGTATATTAGAACAGAAAGCACAACTCAATAATCTTAAGATTTCTAGTCATCGATATCAATTCATTAGTTTAGGTCTTTTGGCACTAATCGTATTAGGGATAATTTCTTACCTGTATGTCAGTAGAAAAAAAGGACGAGTATGCTTCTCAAATAGAATCCAAAGTTTACAGAAAAACCAATGATCTAAAAACACTAAATGAAAGCCTCACTTTAAAAAATGAGGAGCTTAAGCAATTCAATTTTATGATTGCTCATGATTTAAAAGAGCCCATCAGGTCGATAGTAGTCTTTACTAAACTATTAGGCCAACATACAACTGATAATCAAACACTTAAATTATATACTGATATCATTCAAAAGTCAGGAACACAAATCAATGATTTAGTCAATGACTTTAAAATGTTTTAAACTCTGGACGTAGAAATAGAGCTTTCTACGAACTGTGAATTAGATGAAGTAATGCCAGAAATTAAGGGGAGCCTCAAAACGGTAATCGACCATAAGTAAGCCCAAATATTAAGTACATCTCTACCCCGAATCAAGGTCAGAAATCACTTCTTTTTGTTGTATTTCTAAACTTAATCGAAATTGGCCTTAAGTACAATACATTAGATATGCCTTCGTTCAGCTGTGGAACTCCAACGACGGGGATATTGAGAAGATCTATGTTAAGGACAATGGCATCGGAATAGATAAAAAATATCATAATGAGATTTTCAAAATGCTCAAGAGGTTACATACTCGTAGTTAATATGCTGGAACTGGGATAGGTTTATCCACAACACAAAAACTCCTCAACAAATTAGGAGGCACCATTGAGATATTACATTCTGAAATTAATACTGGAACCACATTTTACATCTCACTTCCCAAGGCGTAATACTCTTACACAAGGTCATATTTCCCAAAGTCAACGTTCTTAGTTTTCTTGATATACTCCATAGTTCTACTAGGATAATTATTGGGTATGGTTCCATCTGCTGATCGATACCAACTATCTCCAACCTGAGCCCATATCATATTATCCAGCCTCTTTTGTACATCATTGAAATAGTCATTCATAACTTCTTCTTTTACCTCCAGAGACTTTGCATTATTTTGAACAAGATGATCAATGCTTTGAGCTACATAATCAGCCTGAGCCTCACTCATAATGATGATTGAGTTATGTCCTAAGTTAGTATTAGGGCCATACATCATATAGAAATTTGGGAAGCCCGATACAGATATTCCTAAATAGTTCTTTGGGCCGTTTTTCCATGTCCGCTTAAGAGAGCGTCCATCTTTACCCTGGACATTAATATTCATAAGGAATGGATTAGTTTTAAAGCCAGTGGCAAAGACTATCACATCCACTTCATATGAATCTTCTCCGGCAATGACCTTATTGTCGTCAACTACAGTTAATCCACCAGTTATTAAATTAACATTTCCTCGAGCTAATGCTGCATAATAAGTATCTGAGAATAATACCCTTTTAGCCCCCATTGGATAGGCCGGAACAAGCTTCTCTACTAAATTTTCATCATTAATGTGCTCTTGGATATACTTTTTGCTTCTCCATTGGTAGAACTTTCGTAAAAGATTATTGCCACTTTTCATTAAAAAGAATAATCCCCCTCCTAATAACCAAAGCCTCAATCGATATAATCTCAGCAATATAGGGATACGCTTGACCAGAGCTTTCTCCCAGCCTTTGTACATGCGATCTTGCTTTGGAAGCATCCAGTTTGCCGAGCGTTGAAAAACAAACACCTCCTCGGCCTCCTTAGCAATCTCAGGTATAAACTGAACTGCACTGGCAGCATTACCTATAACTGCAATTCGTTTACCATTTAGATCTACATCATGGTTCCACCGAGCCGAATGAAAGACTGGAATATTAAGAGTATCCAAACCTTCAAACGCTGGAATGGATGGATGGTGTAACTGGCCTAAAGCCGTAACTACATTCTGGGTTTGGTAATTCGATTGATCAGCCGCTCCTACAGTCCATAATCCTTCTTCCTCATTCCATATAGCTTGAATCAACTCCTTGTTGTATAGGATATGTTTACGTATACCATACTTATCAACCACATAGTTGATGTACTTCAGTATCTGAGGTTGCATAGACCACTTGTACTCCCACTCTGGATAAGGTTCAAATGAGTAACTATATAGAGCTGAAGGGATATCACACTCAGCTCCAGGATAGGTATTGTCACGCCATGTTCCTCCTAGATCCTTAGATTTTTCTAAAATGACGAAATCATGAATCCCCTTCTCCTTCAGCTTAATAGCCATACAGATGCCAGAAAAACCTGTTCCAATGATTATAGTTTGGTAGGTCATAATTTCTCTAAATTAAAAATTAATATGCCCGAGAGATTAATGATTAATTAGCCCTAAGAACAAAATCATTCTATAATTATGGTTTATTCATCACTTTTCATGGGAATATTTAGCTCATCAATCACTCGAGTTGCGTAAAGCAATAGCTACATTGGACAAGTATGAAAAATGTGACTAAAGTCTTAGCGGCATTAGCCGTCCTTTGGGTATTAGGATACTTTGGAGTCCTATTATTTAATTATGGACCAAAAACCGATTCCGCTTAAGTTTGGACAGCATTTATTGGTCGAGATACAACAGTTGGTATTTCAACCGATTCATATGCTAATTATTTTATCTAGACTGAGGTAAGACCTTCTAATGATATCGGTTATAAAATCGCTGGATTATACTCTGACATTCGATACTTCAGCTTCAACGTTTATAGTTTAGGAGATAATGCTAATCAAGAATCGATCATAGAACATCAGATCACCGCCGACGACGGTTCTATTAATTCTTTCATAAGTCCAACACCTGATAGACTATCACAGTCCTTTACCGTTCATGTGCTGCCGGATCAAAACAAAATCTCTGAGTTAAATAATACCCTATATTTCAGGGGGAATAGTCGATTGATAGTAATTGTAATCAGGATGTATGATTATAATTGAGATGATACAGGTGGAGTCCCTTTACCTATGGTTCAAGTGATCAAACTAAACAGCAATAATCAAGATCAAATTGAAGAGAATGCCATTAAGCTCCCAAGACCGCTTGATCTAAAAAAAATAGTAAAAAGGAGGAGTCTTCCAGGGATGGTGAAACGGTTAAGTGTGTTATATGTAACAGAACAAAACATCCTCTCCGAAGAAAAAGGGCACAATGATTATCAGACCCTGATTCTTTTTCATGCCATCAATACTAAAGATTACATTGAAAATAATGATAACAGATATCTATTAGCGGGTATTACCAAAGATGACAATGAAGTCTATGTATTTAGGTTTAAAAGCCCAGATTATGTCGAAGATATTGATGATATCTTAAGTTCTGATGTGAGGTATTGGTCATTTAATTTTGGAATGCGGCTTCTTATAATTTTAATGCAATCAAAGATGAAGATGCTCTAAATGATAGTTTAGGTTATGTAACCATCGTCTTAGGTAATCGAAACGAAGTGATTGAGCAAATAGGCAAAGAGCAAGGGTTTAACTTCATGCATTGGAATATGACTTGGCCCAAAGCACTCATATTATTCAGACATATGTTAGCGGACTCTTCATTTGAAGCACAAATTGATCACGTACCAGCTATTCTTGCTGGACTATCTGATTTCACAGAATTAGAGGCGTACAAACATATGGGAGATTACGCACCACGTGGATTGTGCATGTCTCAGGAAACATTTAGGAATAACTGTGTAGAATTTGATTAATAAAAAACTATCCATCTGGTGAAAAGTAATTTATAAATACATAGATTCATCCTGTATGATCTTTAAAAACTTAGAAGTAGACAAGTATGCTCAAAATAACCATACATTGTTTGTTACAAGTAAAACTTAAAGATTTCCGATAAAATTTTGATTATTTAATTTCAATCTGATGATGTCAACTGACTATCAAAAAAGCTTCAGGACGCTAGCATTTAATGAATTCATTGGAGACTTGAAACAGACCCTACATGAAGTTTTTGAAGTATATAATCATGATGAAGCTGGTTTTCATGCACGTCGGTTTCCTCAAGACATGTTAAAGAAGATAATGGACCATGTCCCTCTTTCTGTCGGTATTCCATCTGAATATGGAGGAAGAGGAGCCAAACCTAAAGAATGTATGAGCTTACTGCAAGCCGCATCTTATGAATCTATTCCATTGACTTTAATATTCGGGATCAATATTGCTTTATTCTGTGAGCCATTCGGGAAGTATGGTCAAAAGTCCATTAAGCAACAGATATTTGATAAGTTCTTAATGGAGCAACACATGGGTGGTCTTATGATCACTGAGCCCGAGCACGGCAGTGATGCACTGAATATGAAGACTGCTTATAATCAAACGGAAAATGGTCATTATCACCTTGCAGGGATAAAACACTGGCAAGGCCTAACTGGGATGGCAGATTATTGGTTAGTAGCAGCCAGAAAAAAAACATCAAGCGGCGCCTTAGGACGGGACGTCGATCTATTTGTAACAGAAGATCACGTCACAGATCAACATATCAATGTAAGAGAACTTTATAAGAACAATGGTCTCTATCCTATACCCTATGGTCTAAATCAAATAGATATCAATATACCTGAGACACATAGGTTAATCCCTGAGACAACAGGTATAAAAATGCTGATGGATATATTACATAGAAGTCGCCTGCAGTTTCCAGGAATGGCCATCGGTTTTATAAAGCGAACGCTGGATGATGCTACCAGACATTGTAACGAACGGATCATCAGAGGGAATCCCTTATTGCAATTTGATCAGGTCAAAGCCATGTTAACAGAGTTAGAGACCTCATTTACAATCTGTTCGGCCATGTGTTTTAGGAGTTCAAGCTCAACAAGTATTGATCATGATCTTGCTTTAAGCGGGATAGAAGCGAACACCTTTAAGGCAGTGGTATCTGATCTTATGCAACAATCTGCCCAGATATATATGCAACTTCTTGGCGGCAAAGGATACCGTATAAAAAGCATGGGCTCAAGAGCAATAATGGATTCCAGGCCTTTTCAAATATTTGAAGGGCCAAATGATATGTTGTTTACACAATTAGCAGAAATGATGATGAAGATGATGAAGAAGAGTAAGGAAAACAATCTACTCGTATTCATGAAAAACTATGATCTCTCTAAGAATGCTGCTAAATGTTTCGCCAAGGATATCAATATCATTCTCGAAAAGGGGATACCCCAAAGAAAATTGGTAATCCTCGGACAAGCTATGGCCAAAGTGATCTTAGGGGATCATTTAATGTCAATGGCAAATAATGGATTCAATCCTTCAATGATCACTAACTGTATGGATAGACTTAGACGTGATGTCTCTAATCTTATCAATAATTACAATGAACAGAGTTCTATTTGTCCCAGTGAAGGCTATAATGAATCTTCATCGTGGTTAGATATCCTTTAGTATTTTATGATAACCATAACTTAAGCACATTCTACTGACCGCTCATCAACTCATAATTAGGACAGATGTTACAACATGATCTCTTAAGTAGTATTCTTGCTTTTTACCATGGCGATGTCATCTCCTATGGGAGCATTCCGATCTTTTGAAGCTATTATAAAGCGTTCCTTTTCTCGAGCTATAAAATGAAAATGGCTCGAGATATCGCTCGAGCCAAAATTCGGTTGTATGAATATTTCTTGGAATTGAATTGTGTAAACTTTACACCTATTAATACGTAAAGTTGGTATACAGGTAACTTATATAGTTTGTAAAGAACCTGATAATTAGCTGTTCAATTAAGTTTTGAATTTGAGCGTCAACTCATTCACAAAATTGGTAATATTGAAAAGACAATCATTTGAAACTCACAGAATCTATCAAACATGCCTGTAGCAAATCCTGAACATTTAGCCGCAATGATGCCAAAAAGAGAAACCGTAGAAGAAGAAAGAAAATACAGAAAAGAACAGCTTGCTGCAGCTTTTAGAGTCTTTGGCAAGTTTGGCTTTTCAGAGGGAGTAGCAGGGCACATTACGGTAAGAGATCCAGGTGACCCTCACAAGTTTTGGGTAAACCCTTTTGGGCTTTCATTTAATAAGATATGTGTATCTGATCTGATATTAGTAGATGAAGAGGGTAAGATTGTTGAGGGCAAACATACTATGCTCAATCAAGCAGCATTTGCCATACATGGGCGGGTTCATGCAGCTAGACCTGATGTGGTTGCCGCTGCTCATGCACACTCATTATATGGTAAGACTTGGTCTACCTTGGGTAAGTTATTAGACCCACTCACTCAAGATGCTTGTGCATTTTATGAAGATCATGGCCTATTCGACGATTATACAGGTGTAGTACTTGAGTCAAGTGAAGGTGATCGTATTGCCGACGCATTAGGAGATAAAAAGGCTGCTATACTCAAGAATCATGGAAATCTGACAGTTGGAGGAACTGTAGAAGAAGCCGCATGGTGGTTTATCTGCATGGAGCGTTGCTGCAAATCACAGATTATGGCAGAACAAACAGGAATAAAGCCGCAGCCTATCAGTCATGAAGTAGCTCTCAATACTCGCAATAATGAAGTTGGCTTTCCAATAGCTGGATGGTTTAACTATCAGCCAATCCATCAGGATATAATAGCAGCTTATCCAGATTATAAAAGTTAGAGAATTTATCTCATACTACGTTGATAAAAATTGGACATTACTACAGAGTGTGGTAATGTAATCATCGATATCGAAATCAAACTGAATAAAAGTATCGATATGGGTATCAATTCGTAATAGATAAGCACTACTACGGCAATTGCTCCACTCACGCTAATCAATGTAAATGGAGCTAACATTGTAACAAAGGACCGCAAACCGGAATCAGTATATGTTTCCTTTAAGTGTTCGAATTCTTGGTCGAGAACCTTCAAAGAGTGAAGGACACAAAAAAAGAGTGTAAAAGCAATTAAGAGCGGCACAACATAAAACGTAAAGGTGATCAACCCTAAAACGTAAATTTCGTGAGCTATTCTTTCTGTAGAGATGCCTTGATTGACTTTGATTATATAAGAACTTGTTATTATGCCCAATGCAGATATCAATAGTAATCCATACAAGAGCTCAATATTGAACAGAACCGATAATGCCTCTGTATCTGTGTAAGTTATGAATAGTTCGATTAATTGATTATGATTCAGAATAAATAGGATTGTGAGAATCGTACTGCCCCAACTTAGATTGAGAAGATGTGTCCAATTATTTTGGAAAAACTTTAGGTCCGAAAATTGACCCTCTCCAAAATGATAGGCTGAAACTATCAAGAAAATACTTAAAGAAACAACAGGAAGGATAAACCAAGCTATAACAACTAATATCATTGTCCCTACATATTTCGTCAAAAAACGAGCGGAAAATCTATTATCAGCGCCATTGTGTAGAATATGATCAACTGCACCATGAGGCACACCCATAACAAAGACAAATATTGACGCAATCAGTGCTTGGTTCTCAATAGAAATGTCTCTGAATCCTGCTAAAACCACGATGGAGAGATAACTCACTGTTATAAAGATGAAGTTGATGTAGTGCATAAGAGGTAATATTTAGAAAGAGGAGCACTCAATAATTGAGTACTCCTATTCAAATATTATCAACTACGTTTTTTACGCAGATTGCATTTTATTGGATTCTGTAATAGCTAAGTGGTATACCACCAATCCGAAACCTATTTTGTTGATAGCATCAGCTATGTTGTAAAAGAGATCAACATTAGTTGAATCCCATCCTAAGGCCATGTTCAACCATCCACCAGGCATACACATATAGCCTATTGGATAAATTGCCCAACCGACTAAAACGAACCACGCTAATGCCTTTACTCCAGAAATGACTGCAGAATTTTGACTTCCTTCAGCCAATTTGGCCACTTCACCCATCCATACGGTATAAAGAATGTATACATAACCTAATGTCGATATCACACCCCACATCACACTATGTGAAGTGCTACCTCCTTCTGGATTGAAGGCCTCACCTATATATCCCGCTACCAGCATCCATACTGATGCAGCGATAAGCTTCCATAACAAGCTCATCTTTGCTCCTGCTGCTTTTGTTAGCAAATAAAATTCTACACACATTAGAGGAACGGTCAAGGTCCAATCTATGTATCTGAGCGCAGTAGGATTTTCCCCTGTAGCCGCATAATAATCTCTCATGTAGTAGTAATGAACTGCAGCTATACCGGTAATTAAACCTGACACCAATAAGGATGTTTTCCATTTTGGATCTACTGAACTGCGTTCAAAAAAGAAAAATATAGAGGCAGCAGCCATAGCCATATAACCTGTAAAAAATGTAAAAGCGATTGGATCGTCTTTTGGCACACTTAGTGCATCTAA
>CACLQQ010000003.1 GCA_902609095.1 uncultured Bacteroidota bacterium
GATTCCTCATCAACCTAACTTCTGCTATGTGCGCTTATCACTTCCAACCTAAAAGACCAAAACTTAAATTTGAAAATATCAACCACTCTAATCAACTATGCCTTAATATGGCCGCTTAAACATTATTCACGTTAAAAAAGGCTCATTTATAGAATCATGGCTATTGTTTTAGAATTAAAAAGTACCCTCACAAAGAGGACCTAAATTGATAATAAATTTGATCCTTCGTCATCATCTCAAAATAGAGGATCAATGAGTGTGTAAGTTGTGTTTACAATATCTTTAGTACTCTTATAGACATGTGATTAGATATTCCACCCTATATTGATGGATGATGAATTAACCGTATAGAAAACTGGCCGACAAAACTGATCTTAGATTTTATCAATACAATGCTATATCTGTTCAGGCTTCAGATAGTAGGTTTCATTAGTTTTCTTGTATTTATTGGTCAACAAGGCTTCACGAAGGACGAAATGTGACCAGTTTCGTAACTGATGCCCCAAGTCTTTTTTATGGCGAGGCAGTCCACAGCTTTTTCATAGTTCTCTTGATTATGCTTCATTAGATACCCTAGCCCAGTCTTGATGATTTCCCAATTTGACTTGAAGTGATAATTTAAGATGTGGCACAGTTCATGGGCGATAGTGCCAATATGAGCATTGAAGGGGATATCTTCAAGGGGTAAGCCGTTCTTGTTTCGCTCAGTATTGACAAATATAAAATACTCCCTTTCTACTTTGAGCACGGTCCAAATATTGGGACGAGTCTATATAGTCATACCCATAGGCCTGAACTTTCGATAAATTTTGGTGTCTTTTAACTCTGTAAAAATCTTACAAATAAGGGTAACTTTTATGAAACTGTTCTGGGTCATTCTTAATGAATATTAACTCGAGATCAACCTTGATATCGGAGGAATCAATGTGCTCCATAGTTAGCACTAGGGCCAATCGAACATGAGACATACAACTTTCATAGATATCTGTGTCCACTGTTATGGTGCTATGGTCATGATGAGCCCCATTTTAAGCGTGTTTTATTGCTTCTCTGACGCTTCCATGTTTTAGCAATAGCTTCTTGGATTGTTCATAACTCAAGCTTGTGCTACTCATGACCATTTTGGTTCCTCTGTCAACGAGCTTGTTATTGCTGAGCTGCATATCAACCATTCTATTATCCTTTACCCTGCCCAACTTTATCATTACAGACGTAGATATCATGTTCAGTACTAATTTCTGTGCTGTTCCACTCTTCATGCGAGTACTACCGGTCACGAATTCAGGTCCTACGATTACTTCTATTGGATGGTCTGCTTGTGCCGACACAGGAGCATCAGGATTGCAGCTTATGGAGCCAGTGATGATTCTGTTTTGTCGACAGTCGGATAGTCCAGATACGACATAAGGCGTACTTCCGGAAGCGGCTACTCCGACTACAATATCTCCTTCATCAATCTGATATTCTTGGAGGTCTTTCCAAGCTTGATGAGGATCATCCTCTGCAAACTCAACAGCCTTACGCATAGCGCTATCTCCTCCTGCCATGATGCCGATAACCCAGTCATGTGGTACACCAAATGATGGTGGACACTCAGAAGCATCAACAATACCTAATCGTCCACTGGTGCCGGCACCGATATAGAATAATCGACCACCCTCCTTCATTTTCTCATAGATAACATTAACCAGCCTTTCTATCGCACTGATTTGTTCTTTTATACATAGAGCTACTTTTTGATCTTCCTTATTTATATTGGCAAGTAGCTCAATAGTAGACATTTGATCCAGATGACAATATAGTGATGATGATTCTGTGATCTTATTAAACATAATACCCGTTATTTATTTAGGATTTTTCAAAACTAGTCTTTTGAACGCTCAATGACTTGTGACATTTCCTTTGAAGTTAAATAACCATGCAGAAGGCAGAATACTCTAATACAAAAGTAGGATCAACTAATTCTTTAAATATTCTGGGGCTTTCCTATGCATTGTTGCCTGCTCATAAGCAAAAGCTATCTCTATGAGCGTTCCCTCTGACCATGCCCGGCCAAATATTGACATACCTACGGGTAGATGATTGATAAATCCCATCGGAACTGTTATACTTGGATAGCCGGCCTGAGCAGCAGGGGAGGACACTCCGATATGAAAGGAATCACCATTCTCTAAGTCAGTTCTCCAAGCTGGAGAATTGGTAGGTCCTATAATGGCATCTAACTGATACTCATCCATAACTCGATCGATGCCAAGCTGTCTACGCCCATATAACATTCGCTCTCGTGCATTGATATAGGCTGTATCTGAGAGGCCTCCTTTTGCAGCAGCCATCTCCATATATTCTTGGCCAAAATATTGAAGCTCTATTGAGTCCTGACGATTCCACTCTATCAGTTCATCGATACTTTTCACAGGTGCAGTTTCTCCTAAACTATTGAAGTAAGCGTTCAAACCATCCTTGTATTCATACAGCATGATTTCAAAGGAATCCTTGAAGACATGAGGCTCTGAGATGTGATCGATCTGTACCACCTCTGCACCCTGAAATTGCATGTCTTCTATAGCCTTATGGATGAGCTCAAAAACTGGATCTACAATTGTTTTGCTCTCAGACTCATCATATCGTGATTCAAAATTGTAATAGGCTATTTTCTTTCCTTTGAGTCCACTCTTATCGAGGTATGGTGTATAGTCATGGATGATTTCTGGTATCAGAGCTGTAGCTGGATCAGCAGTGTCTCTGCCTACCAGGGCTCCCAGACATATAGTTGCCTCACTAACAGTTCTCGCCATTGGCCCTGCCGTATCTTGGGTTGAAGAGATTGGGATTATACCTGTTCTGCTTACTAAACCCACGGTAGGCTTGATACCAACAACTCCATTAGTCGATGATGGACATACGATACTACCATTAGTCTCTGTACCAATAGCAACGGCGCAAAGGCTTGCCGCTACGGCGGCTCCTGATCCTGCACTCGACCCACAGGTATTGCGATCTAGTTTATAGGGATTTTTGGTTAGGCCACCCAAGCCGCTCCATCCACTTGTGCTATCCTCTCCTCTGAAGTTAGCCCATTCTGACAGGTTAGCTTTACCCAAAATGATTGCTCCGGCTTGGCGTAGTAGCTTTGTAATATGAGCATCATCAGGAGGGTAGGAGTTATCTAAGACTCGAGAGCCTGCAGTGGTAGGCATGTCAGACGTATCAATATTATCCTTAAGTATGATGGGTATACCAAAAAGAGGCCCTTTGAGTTTCTTATTATTCAGTTGACGATCTAAAGACTCCGCTCGTTTTATTGAATTAGCATTGATATAGATTATAGAATTGAGCTTTGGCCCATTCTGATCTATTTCTTTGATGCGCTTGAGGTAAAGCTGTGTTAGCTGGGTAATACTAATTTGCCTTTGGTCGATCATAGCTCGTAAGGTCTCGACACCTACTTCGCTGATGTCGAATGTACGCGGATCTATACCTTCAGGTGTACCCTTACAAGAGTAGAATGGTAATACCAGACATTCTCCGGTTATGGCGGCTACAAGGCGATTGAAATTCCTTCGATTCATAGAGATTACTTTATTGAGTTATAAGCTATTTTATGATGCCCTTTATCGGATTTGGCCTTTAAGAGCCATAGCCCAATGAATGTAAGCGCTCCATTTAAAGATATTAACATTGAGCCAAATTTGAATCCGCCTAACAATGATTCAGAATTCAGATCAATAAATACGGTTAATAGGGGAGCTATTACACAGACCAAACATACCCACTTATCTCGGATATTAATCTGAGTGAACATACCAAATGTAAATAAGCCCAATAGTGGGCCATAGGTATATCCAGCAGCCCTAAACAGTTGATTGATAATTGCTTCATTATTTAGGAGTTTGAAAAGCACTATTACAAAGAAAAGGATCAACGAGAAAGCGATATGGACTTTTAGCCTTGTGTACTTTTTCTGTTCTTCAGACCGTTCCGTTCGTTCAAAATCTAAAAAGTCTATACAAAACGATGTAGTTAATGCGGTTAAAGCAGAGTCAGCACTACTATACGCTGCGGCAATCAGGCCTAAAACAAATATGATCCCAATAGATGGCCCTAAGTGATTGATAGCTATCTCAGGGAATAGTAGATCAGATCTTTCAGGTAGAGCTATTCCTGACTTCATACTGTAAATATATAGTAGACCACCAAGTCCTAAAAAGAGAATATTAGCAAATATGAGCGTGAAACTAAAGGCAAAGACATTTTTTTGAGCATCACCCAAGGACTTGCAGGTAAGATTTTTTTGCATCATATCCTGATCAAGACCTGTCATGACTATTGCAATTAAAGCCCCACTGATGAATTGCTTAAAGAAATTGTTGGGGTCAGACCATCCCCCTTCGAAATAGAACATCTCGGTGTATCCCGCTTGTGAGATTTCATTCCACATTGCTCTCACGCTCAGATCAAGATTTGATCCAATGGCAAATATGGTGAGTATCACGGCTCCTAACATACAGGTGGTCTGTATGGTATCGGTCCAAACTATAGTTTTGATTCCTCCTCTAAATGTATATAACCAAATGAGAATAATAGTAATCGCTACCGTTGTGTAAAACGAAACACCCAAGTCATTCATTACGAAATTCTGTAGGACAATTGCCACTAAAAACAATCTAAAAGAAGCTCCAATGATCCGAGAAAGTAGGAAATAGAAGGCGCCCGTTTTATAAGATATAACTCCAAATCGTTCTCTTAAATAACCATATATGGTTGTCAGATTATTCTTATAGTAAAGTGGCATAAGGATAGCTGCAATTACATAATATCCTAGCATGTAGCCCATCACCATCTGCATATAGGAGAAATTTATATTGTATCCTCCAGCCCCAACTACTCCGGGTATAGATATGAATGTAACGCCAGATAGGGTAGCGCCAATCATCCCAAATGCAACTAAATACCAGGGAGACTTTTTGTTAGCCGTAAAGAAAGTTTGATTGTTCGCTCCTCGGGAAGTTATCAGAGATATAATTATGAGAAATAAGAAGTAACCTATGATTACAGTAAGTACGATTCCTGGAGTCAAAGAATTAGTCATAGTTATTTGTGGTTAGCATTACTACTCAAATCTAATCACTTAACAGGTATTCGAACACTTTTTGCCAACCTGTCCATCCATGTATATCGGAGAAAGAACTGTTGTGCCAGATAAATTCAAATCGGCCATGCACTTGCAATATGGCTGATCTTAGCTTATCAATCTCAATTATGGCCTCTTCAGGAGAAAGTTTGTAGTAATCCTTGAGGGTCACATCCATGATGCAGGGGCTGTGAATCAGAAGGTTTGTAGTAGTCTCATTTTGTAGATCGTACCAGTAGAATGGATGGCATGTTGATGCCCTAAATCCCAACTGGTCAGGATACATCATGCTATGATCTTCTTTAATTCCTGAGGCTATTAAGTTACTATAAGTATCTGGTAGACTAAGTCTCAAAAAGTGTTGACGACTAAGTTCAATTTTTTGATTCGAGTAATTTGTTAGGCTATTAACTTCTTCGGAAATAAGTTCAGGATGTTCACCACTGCTATAAGACGGATGGATACCTATTTTATTTTTAGCAACTATCCTCTCTACTAAATCACTAAAAAGTGATTTGCCGACAAGGTGATTTTCATCATAGGGTTTTTGGTAACGACATAAGAAAAAGAATATCACATTTTTGTTCTGAGAAAGATTTTCTATTAGGTAGTCATATCGATCAAATGGGTCGATCCCTTTACTCAAATAGTTCAATCGTCCCTTTATCTTAACCCAATTCATGTTCAACAAATCACGAAGTAAAGCTGCAAAGTTTTTCCATTGCCTATATCGATAAGCATAAGGTAAATCAATGTCTATAGTTGGAATTACAGCGAAGTTTGAGTTCGAATGAAATCGAACTCCAAAACGGGATTCTATAAAAGCTTCAATTTTATTGAGCCAAAGATCTATAAGCGGCAGCTCAATGAACTTGTATTTTACCGCAATGGATTGATCACTTTTCCAGCGATAGTGTTCATCTCTGGAGTTACAAGTATATTCCTCATATCTGGTAAGCAGGTAAAATGCCATGGAGAAGAAATCAAAAATCAGATCATACCCACTTTTATCTACTGCGAATAAAACATTTAATCCTTCACGTTCAATAGACTTATGGCTTTGTCTGACAATATTACCGTGCTCTAATAATCCTGCGGAAGGAATTGATAGAGAATTATTGCTGCTATCCTGTGATCCATAAGATATGACGACATCACCCTTTTCATATTTAGTATTAATCTCGACAAGAACTGTCCACCTATATTCAAGCCACTGAGTTAGATAACTCAGCCTGGGTGAATGAAAAAGGCTATTGATGACAACTTTCACAGTAGACTATTTGTAAGATATATGGAAGCTTTAGCAAGGTTACTATTATTATTCTATTTTAGGTAAGTCATGTTGAGATTTGCAATAAGTCTGGTGTTTTATACGTGCCACATTTCTGTTGTAATAGGGCAGACTACATTTCAACCTAAGCGTATAGAGTATAATCTAAAAGGACTTGTATACAGTACTGAACGGTTGTTCGAAGTTAGGCCACATCTTCAAGGATTTAGTGTTGCTATTAAGAAAGGAAAGCTTCAGAGTTACTATCATACAACTTATCAGTCCTATGAGTTTGGCTTTTATAAAGATTCACGTGAGCGTAGGCAAGAGATCTTCGGTGAGCGCATCGGGACTACCACCAGAGATCCATTTATATATGGTAAGCGTAGCCAGTTTTTAACATTCAGATTGACTTATGGACAAAAGCGATACCTCTCTGAAAAAACAAGACGTAAGGGTGTGGCTATGGGCTTTATTTATGAGGGTGGTGCGAGCTTAGGACTTATTAAACCTTATTTCTTAAGAGTTATCCGTCGTGATCCTAATTTGTTGGACCCTACCGTAGAAACTTTGACTTACTCAGAGGATACGCATGATGATTTCTTGAATTTTGATGATATCTATGGAGGAACGAGTTTCTGGAGGGGATTTGCGGACATTACACCAACTTTGGGACTACATGGTAAAGTAGGGCTTCACTGGGCCATAGGTGCATTTGAAGAAAAAGTAAAGGCTGTTGAGGTTGGGCTGATGGTAGATGTCTTTCCTCGAGAGGTACCTCTGATGGTCGAGCGAGAAGATGTTAAGAACTCATTCTTATTAGCCAAGTTATACGCTTCATATCAGTTTGGGCACCGCAAGTTGTAAGTACGAGTGAACTCTTAATATCTTTGAGGGGTTCATACATAACAATAATTAGACGTGGTAGAACTTCCAGTAATCAGCAAAGAACCTAAAGAGTCACGAATACGCAAGCCGGATTGGCTTAGGGTTAAGTTGCCAATAGGTGAAGATTATAAAAGAGTACGCCGGCTTGTTGATGAGTATCAACTGCATACGATATGTCAGAGTGGTAATTGCCCAAACATGGGTGAGTGCTGGGGTGCAGGTACAGCGACATTTATGATATTGGGTAATGTTTGTACCAGGTCATGCTCGTTTTGTGCGGTTATGACTGGACGCCCGCCAGAATATGATGAGGATGAACCAAGGCGAGTAGCAGAGGCTATCATGCTTATGCAGGTGAAGCATGCCGTTATTACTTCTGTTAATCGCGATGAATTAAAGGATAGAGGGGCTGAGATTTGGTATCAGACTGTGATTCAAACCAAAGATTTATCACCTACAACTACTATCGAGACCTTAATTCCAGATACTAAGGCGAATTGGCCAGCATTAGAAAGGATGATCGAAGGTGGGCAAGAAGTAGTCAGCCATAATATGGAAACCGTATCAAGGCTGTATCGCATGGTAAGACCACAGGCGAAATATGCCAGATCATTGGAGCAGATAAAGCGAACCAAAGCATACGGCAATCGCACCAAGTCAGGTTTCATGGTAGGCTTAGGAGAAACGAAAGATGAGGTCATGCAGATATTAGATGACCTCAGAGAGCATGATTGTGATGTAGTCACTATAGGTCAATATCTCCAACCCACTAAGCGACATTTTGAGGTGGCCGACTTTATACAACCAGATGTATTCAAACTCTATGAGGAAGAAGGATATAAGCGTGGATTTGACTTTGTAGAAAGTGGACCATTGGTCCGTTCATCATACCACGCTGAGCGGCACCTATAGCACCAAAGTTTAAAATTTCAAATTTTAAACTTTGAAAGAGTGACAAATGGCCAATACATCACCTAAAGCATAATGTCTCTTATTTCGAGAGTGTTAAAGTGGGGGGTTATATCCATAATGATGGGAGACAGGTTTTTTATGTTATGATATTTTTTAATACTTAATAAGCTGGCTTATCTTGTATTGACGAATTCAAAATCATGTCGATAAAAACTCTATTTAATTTTGTTTGGCCCATTATAACCTTACTTATTCTTTCGTGCCTATTATTCTTGCCTGAGTTTCAAGGTAAGACATTGGAGAGAGGAGATGATATTCAGGCAAATGCTAAGGTTCAGGGAATGCGTCATTACCAAAATAATGGAACTCCATCTTATATATGGAATCCTGGTCAATTCTCTGGTATGCCGATGCTGTATGGTGCGCCAAGTCGTAAGAACCTTTTATTCTATGTAGATAAAGTAATTCGGTTTGGTACGGAGCGTCCAGTGTCCATATTTTTCCTTGGATTTTTATTTAGTTTTCTTTTGGGCAGGTACGCTTTTAGATTTGATAATCTTACTTCTCTGCTCCTATCGATATTGACCATCTTGCCCTTAACAAATTTTATCTTATGGAAAGCAGGGCATACGAGTAAAATTGATGTTCTTGTCTATACACCCTTGATAATAATGGGGGTGGTTTTCTTATTTGAACTAAAGAAATATCTATTAGGGTCTCTGATATTTACCTATGGTATGAGTATGTCCCTATTCTTGAGACATCCTCAGATGACATACTATATATTTTTAGTTTTCTTAATATATGGGCTTATTCTAATCGTCAGGTTCATTAGAGATCAATCGTTGTTGAGACATTTTTTGATTTGTGCGGGCTTACTTGTTATTGGTTCTATTCTGAGTATAGGAATAAGTTCAACAAAAATATGGAGTATGAAGACACACTCAGAGCAATCTATGCGTGGAGCTCCAATATTATCAGATGTGGACCTGGGTGGGGCTAACTCATCAAGTAAAACAGAGGGACTTAATTGGGAGTATGCTATGGCTTGGTCCAATGATTGGACTGATGTAGTAGCTACAGTTATTCCAGGGTTCAATGGCGGAGGTTCAGGGGAATCGGTTTCAATTAAATCTGAAACCTATAAAACCTATCGCTTAGAACGTGCTCCATTGTATTGGGGGGGATTACCATTCACTGAGGCGCCTATGTATTTAGGTATAGTAACATTTTTCTTATTCTTATTTAGTGCAGGATATGTTAAAGGTCATTTTAAGTGGTGGTTGGTTGCTGGAGTAGTCTTTACATACATGTTGTCATTAGGGGCTAATTTATCTTGGTTCAATAGATTTATTTTTGACTATTTCCCCTATTTCAATAAATTCAGAACACCTAATTCGGTACTCTCTACAACGCCCTATTTCATGAGTGCTTTAGCGGTTATGGGGGTTCATAAACTCGTCCACGAAGGGGTCACTGATCAATTTAAAAGAAGCCTATTTGTTGCTGCTGGAGTATTGGGAGGACTCTGTTTACTCAGTATTATGGCCTTCCCAAGTATGCTCAGTTTTGAGTCTCAGACTGATCAACGATATGTTCAGCAAGGTGTTGATATCTCCGTTTTTATATCAGACCGTATGTCTCTTATGAGAGCTGACGGATGGAGAAGTTTGATTTTAGTTGTATTAGCAGCTGCCTGTTTGTATATTTTTAGTAATAAAAAATTGAATGCTACAGTTATGGTAGCGGGGTTTTTGATATTAGGGTTAGTTGATTTTATAGGGGTAAATAATAGATATCTGAGCTTTGATGATTATGTGGCTGAGCGTGTTATACAATCTAATTATGAACCACGAACAGTTGATCAACAGATTCTTAATAACGAGCCTAATAGACATACCTATAGAGTCCATGATTTGAGTATCAATACATTCAACTCTGCCTCTACATCATATTTCCATAATACAATAGGTGGATATGATCCAGTGAAATTACAGCGATATCAGGATGTCATTGACGGATATATCAGTAAAAATCACATGCCTGTGCTGAATATGCTTAATGCGAAATATTTCATTGTTCCCCAGGGTGACCAAGGTCCAACAGTACAATTTAATTCAGGAGCCTTGGGAAATGCATGGTTTGTTGATAATCTAAAAGGTGTAAGCACTCCTGATGAAGAATTTACATCTTTAGAAACCTTTGATCCTAAAAGTACTGCTGTTGTATCAGTTAATGATTACCCTGAGCTTATCGATAGAGTGGG
Organism: uncultured Bacteroidota bacterium; assembly: GCA_902609095.1. GTDB lineage: Bacteria > Bacteroidota > Bacteroidia > Chitinophagales > Saprospiraceae > GYS-P2D. The sequence goes on from CACLQQ010000003.1 coordinate 10,468, forward strand.
GCAGACTTTTTCATCTGCCGGTCAAATCGAAATAACTGATTACAGCCCCGATCACATAACCTATCAATCTAATAATAGTCAAAATGGCTTTGCAGTATTCTCTGAGATTTGGTTTAATGGTAAAAGTTGGGAGGTGACCATAGATGGTGCCGTAGCTCCGATATATAGAGTGAATTACCTCCTTCGTGGATTAGAGCTTCCTGCAGGACAGCATACGATAGAGTTCAAGTTTAGACCTCCATCATTTTATACGGGTGAAAAAATCACCTTAGCATCGTCAGCTCTATTTCTATTATTGATGATAGGTATGATGGTTTATCAGTTTAGGAAGAATCCTATTCAGTGGCAAGCATCAGAGGCTCCAGTGTCCGCCAAAAAGGATCTAAATAAGAAAGTAAAGACTAAGAAGAAGAGAAAAAAATAGTCGTCTCTATTCATAGTAGTTTTTGGTAATTCCCACTGCTATAGACTTTCTGAGAATCCATTTTTGCCAGATTCCATTCAGAGTGCCAATGGCGTAGGCTATAATCTGTGTAGTGAGTGTAACTATAGATAAAAGCGCTACATGAAACGACTTATACTCAAGATAAGATTGGACGAGGATGAAAATATAGATGAGGCACAGTACGATAGCTTCTACAATGAGTATCGAGTATGACGGGTAGATAAATAGGCTAAATAATGTCACTAGCAATGCAGAGAGAACCAGAAAAGCTGGAGCCAGATGTATAGGTTTAAGCATCTGTGGGTGTAAGTTGGCAAGATTGATTCTAGTTACGCCCCAGTTATGGATCTGTTTAAAAAATCTCCAAAGGCTTGTGCGGCGTTTGTGATAGACATAAGCCGAGGGGATGAGGCCTACTTTGAAGCCTGCTTCATAGATGCGTGCTGAGTAGTCCATGTCCTGTCCATGTCTCAGACCATTAAAGCCTCCTATGCGCTCGAATACCGATCTCTTCATTCCCATGTTAAAGCTGCGAGGATAATATTTAGCAATTGATTTAGTAGTACCTCGTGTACCTCCTGTCCCTATGAAGGATGTCATAGAATAATTAATCGCTTTTAAGAGTGGTGAGAAAGAAGGATGATAAGTATCTGGTCCTCCAAAAGCATCGTAATCGTGCGTTTCTTGAGATTGTACTATTTGACGTAGATATTGTGAGGGTAGCATGCAGTCAGAGTCAACAAAGAGAAATATATCCCCAGTTGCCATAGCCATCCCTTTATTTCTTGCAGGTCCTGGCCCTTGATTTTCTTGAAGGTAGTAAATGATATGTACAGGACTCTCCAGTGCGTTGATATACTTTCGAGTACCGTCAGTAGATCCATCATCTATGATTACGAGTTCTATGTTGTCTTTGATGAACCCTTGCGCCTCTATGCTTGGGATCAACTCTTTTAGTTCATCAAGGCGATTATATGTGGGAATAATAATGCTGAATGTCATAAATCAAACAGAAATTATTATGTTGTGATACATATTACAAATAATCATTATGCAAAGTAGGTATCATCATCATCAATATTATAAGGAGTAATCGGTATCTCATAACGAGCAAAATTTCTTCTTGACGAGTTTAGTATTCTGACAATTTCGTAAAAGATTGGATTGGGGAGTGGATGTATTAAACATCTTATTACCTATATGAGGTGGGAATATCGAAAATTTATTTTTTAGAGACAACTATTTTATGAAAGGTTTCATGGAAAAATATCGAATGAAAAAGTATATATGTTGAGTCAAAGTCTTCCCTAATCCGAAATGAGAAACCATTATTTTAAATCTATCTTTCAGTGAGGTAAGTTTCTTTTGATCTGAGATCCCGCCTACTAAGAAGCAACTGATTGGATCTTTTAGAAATGTTATAGTCATTGCCGCATCCACACATTTAATGACCCAATCAATATCGGCGCTCAGATTATTCATGATATATGTAGGAGCAATTTCTTTTTTGACTACTATGGATTGATGAGAGACGACCAATCCCTGTAAAAAGCTATCCTTGGAAAGGCCATCCAATGGTAAGTGCCGAGTCGTAAGTTCACTCCTGAGTCCTAATGGCGTATCCTGATCATTAACCAGTATCGTGTCACTATAATAAATATCCGCAGAGGTATCAAGACTACTGATAATGTCGTCATGTGCTAAATAATCACCAGCGTTTAAGAAGAGCGCATACTTACCAGTTGCCATTCTCAAGCCTTTGTTCATCGCATCATAGATACCATTGTCTTCTTCGATAATGAGTAGATCAACATCTTCATATCTATTTTTTAGATTTACGCCAGTACCATCTGATGATTTACCATCCACAATTATGTACTCGATTTTGCCTCTTTTATGTTGTCGCTTGATACTCTCTAAAGTTTTGTCTATAAGTCGGCCTGGATTAAAGCATACTGTTATTACAGAGAGTAGAGGTTCTTTGTCGTTTGACATATTTATTGTTAAATGGGAATAAACTTCTTCCAAAATTGAGTTGAATATTTATCCCAACCATGACAACCAAATGGTAATATTTCTTGATTCATTTTAAATAGAACTTCTGGATTTATTTCAAACGAGAATTTAATACTGTCCTTAATTGATGCAACTCGATAATATACAAGATGATCAACACAATAGGAGAAAAATTTATCTTCATTGCAACCTTTAGATGAAAGAAAAAGCTTGATCAAATAGTATAGCTTCAATCTTTTAATTTTAAACATTGCGTCGAGTAAAGCTTGAATGAATGAGAAGTCTTCTATGACTTTCAACATAGTTTTTCTCTTTCTCAGTGATAGACCGCCATTTCCTATTTTCTTAAGTAATGGAGAGTTTGATTTTGCGTTGATAAAACCTTTGAACCACGGAGCTCCGATGTAATCATAGTTTCTTTTAAGCCATGGGTCCAATTCATCAGAGAAAATCCAGGCGTCATACTGGCAAATGAGAACAAATTCTGTATCGAACAATTCCCAAAAAGTAGAACTCATTAAAAACTGATTATACGAAGTGATCGAGGAGAGATGCTTGTAAGGCACTAGCGTTATGAGTACATTACCTCTAACAAATTTTCGATAATATTCTATCAGTAAATTATCAGCAATGAGAAGCTCGAATCGGTACTTAGCTAATTTCTGAATATTGTTTATTAATGCCAATTCTTCATTACGCTTTAGCATTGGCGTGTAGATTGGGCAAACTATTGTACAATTCATATTTTGTAGCAGAATAAATTCAATTGGAATTCCATTGATAAATTTGACGGTTGCAACTTATAACGCTCTAAGTTATGACCAGCTGCCTGTTCAATGTAATATCTAAATCCTGACTGTGAGAAGATACTGAGAATGTGTTGTAATTCCTGTCTTTTATTGCGTATGCTATGATATTCAACAAATATGTACTTACATTTTGATAAATGGTTTTTTGCGCTTTTTAATACATCAATTTCAGCTCCTTCTATATCGATTTTTAAAAAAAAGATTGAGTGGTATGTCTGTAGGATTTCAATCAATGAAACTGTTTCTATTTGAATTACAGGACCATCTGTATTATCAACAATTCTACTTTCCATATTTCCTTTATTTCTAAATAGAATGCCTTGATCATCAACCCAAACTGCTTTATTTATCGAGGTGACATTTGATAAATTGTGGGATTGCATATTCTTTTTGAGAACTTCGAAATTAAGTGGGTCTGGCTCTATCGCAATTACCTTGGAATTTGGGAATCTATCTTTTAAATAAATGATTCCGACTCCTATGTTTGCCCCGCAATCAATGATTATTGGTTCTTTCTGGTCAGTATCTGTTGGAATGGAATAGGCAGAGTCTCTGAATATTTCTCGTCTACAGGTAATGAAATTCCTTGAATCAACATAGAAGGTCCTGAAACCTAATAATTTCGTGCTACCTTCTTTCATTCTTTTTCTATTGTGCAATAGAAAATCTGAAAATATTGAATTGCCAAATCGAGCCTCGTTCAGAAAATTAAGGAACCTGATTAGTTTCTCCATTTAAACTTATTGAGATAGAATTGAGGAGCAGATGCTAACCGCTGATAAAAGAAGAAACTTTTTAGTCTTTTTTCAATTTTAAAGTTGTTCTTTAAAGCAATTCTGTTAGGATTTAGATATTCCGTGGTCTTTGATTTCTTTTTAAAAGGATTAAAATAGTTAGTACCTGACCCATCAAATCCGATATTTTGGACAAGTGATAGTTTGGGATGAAGACCTAATCCATCATTCAAGAATATAGTGGCATACCATTTTATGGCCCATGAGTCCTTATGGCCAAGCATGGTATTTCTTAATAATCTCAAAGAATTGTTTTTATAATCAAACTTTTTAATTTGGGAATTACTCAGTGATGTTACGGATTTGAATGAAGATTTAGTATCTGTATTTAGTTTTTCCCACTTATCGGCCCAAGTGGCCCAGCCCCAGCAAGTTCCCAATTTTAAGAAAAAGGTATTATATGAAATATCTTTGGTTTCAATAGGAAACATATATCCAGAGATATGCATTACCTGAGATACTGATTGATAAAGGTTGAGTGCTTCATTCATATATGAGAGAAAACCTGGAGATGTTACGATGTCATCTTCAAGGACTATGATTTTACCGTGGGTATTAATAATCTCAGTGACACCAGTCACAATAGATTGTGCCAGTCCTATATTCTTTTTTCTTTCTACGATATGAATGACCTTGCACCACTGATCAGATCTAATGATTGACCTTACCTGATCAATCCGATCTATCTCTGATATGGAGCTACCCTCTTTAGGTCCATCACAGTAAATATAGAGCGTACTTTGATCCGCCAGACTATTTTTCTTCAGTGCTTGAAGGGTCTGTGTGACGTGATCAGGGCGATTATAGGCGAATAATACTATTGGGGCTAATGAGGCCATCAGATATAAGGGTTTTTAGCCAACTCAATTACTTTATAGCCCTTATTACTCAGTTCATTTAAGGTCTTATCTGTAGGAGTTTTTTTAAAAATTATAGCCACTTTAAGTGAATAGGGAATGAGGCCCATTTTAGACCAAAGATCTTTTATTGCTATCTTTCTTTTTACGTGATTCAAGATCTTTTTGTTACTCATGGGCTGTGAGAGATCGATCTTATATGAGTGGTAATCATTAATTCCTTTGAACGCTATATGGGATAGGTTGATCCCCATAGCAACCTTTTCAATCTCACGTTCGGAGATTTTATAAACGTAGTTACCAACTGTTTCAAATGAATATCTGTTTTTCCAGATTTTATTAATCCAACTCGTGTTCCATCGATCTAAAATGCCTTTCAAGACGATTATTGGTGCCATTTCAACGCCTATATCAGCAGGCTCAATTAGTATGACCCCTTTCTGGGCTACTCTAATCATCTCGTATAGGGCGATATATGGTCTTGGGAAGTGATGGTAGGCCTCTTTACAAAGAATATAGTCATAACTGTCATCGATGATATCTATTTGCTCAGCATTGATTTTTTTGTAGTCGTTGATATATCCCTCCTGATGGGCCTTTTTCAATGCACTATCAGAGATATCTGTAGCAGTTGCGGATATACCATGATCTATCAACCAGTTGGCATCAGTCCCCAATCCATCTCCAACCGTTAGCCAGGATTCATTTTTGGTCAGCAGTGGATTAAGTATGCTATACATACGATTGTGTCTCCAAAAGTCAATACTCTCTTTATCACTTAATCTTTCAAGGCTATTACCCTTAATATTATACTGATTTTCGTGAAGTTGATATGACAATTGTTGAAATGACATGTAGAGATACTTGTTGATTTAAATATTATTCTTGTTATGCAATAATGTCTACCCAATTATTGATTCTAATAACGCTCTTCCATTTTTTTGGTCTGGTTCCAGATAGTTCCCCTCAGCCCATTCATTCCATGACTTTATGAAATAAAAGCTTTCTTCTACACTTCGCTTCTCAACTAAATTTTGTGCTTTCTCATTGAGCGTTTTAAATAATTTTGGACTGAAGTTTATGAATAACTCACCATTAGACTTTACTCTGGGTGTTCTATCCCAATTAGCCACAACAGTTGGAATTTCATTTTTCTCTAATTCATTGCATGAGGCTTCTACATAAGTGTTATAATCATAAATAGTACAAGAGTATTGGAGCCAACGGTATAATTTTCTTTTAACCTTGAAATTCCACGAATGATCCATGAGGTGCCAATCATATGATGGATTAAGTTTAGTATAATATTTAAACCCTTGATTAATCTGGCTTTCGAAATTTCTTGAGTGATATCTTTTGAAAGTGAAAAAAGTGATTTCCGATATACCCTCCTTACTCGCCAGCTCTTGCCATGTATCCATAAAAAGTTGGGCATCAGGGAAATTAGGATCATAAATCCCGAATAAAGGAGATTTCTTAATTCTTAAATATCTAGTATCGGAAAGGGCTGGTAACATATCATAAAAGTGATTTTTAAAATCCTTTGCTCCGTAATACTTCTGTTTCATCATGACTTTGTTGGATTCTCCAAGCCAAGATCTCGTCCAATCATGATTAGCCCAACAAAGGCAGTGTTGTACCCTTACATTTTCGTTTGTTAGCATTTGACCATAAGGACGACTTAACAATCGTTTTTTACCTCCAAACCAGTAGTGCCAATAACAAAAGGCGCTAATACCATAATGTAGTGCTAATAGAGATTGATTTTCTTGGGTCTCTTGGAGTCTCAAATCATAAAATCCGAGCTCTCCAGGTAATTTTGGCTGTTCATGTCCTTTGAATAGAGGTCTCGCCTTTGATACATTATGCCATTCTGTATATCCTTTTCCCCACCAGTCATCATTTTCAGATATGGGATGATATTGGGGTAAATAAAACGCTATTCTTTTTACTTTAGTGTCTCTAAAAGACGTCATATGGTTATAGCTGCTATATATAGATTAATGATGCCGAGTGAGTTAAGAAAGGCAATATACGATGGTTTTCTAGGAAAGGTATTATTGTACAAAAGGAATTTCAACATTCTATTCAAAGGATTTTTGAGGACTACATTTCCATTTTTATACAAAAAAACAAGTAAGAATAAAGCATACCGATTTCTTTGGGAAAATGGTATCAGCAGTTATCCAGGAGATTATTCTTTAAAATATAAGAATTGGAAAATTGAAGTACTTGTAGAACCTGATTCAACACTTCCATATGTGATTCATAATGGTCGCAATTTATTTTTTCCCAAGAATTTCAGTGTTGATAAAGTGATGACATTGTATCGAAGTCTTATTATCGAACAAGATGTGGATTCACCTCACCGCTACGTAAAACACTTTTCCGACTTACATGGTAAGGTTTTGGTTGACGTCGGTGCTGCAGAGGGTATATTTTCATTGGACTGCATTGAATACGTGAAAGAGCTAATTCTGATTGAATCGGACAAAAACTGGGTTTCGGCGTTGGAAGCGACTTTTGATCCTTATAAGAATAAAGTAAGTGTTTTGCACAAATTGGTAGGTGACTCTAAAAATCCAAATGAATTCACATTAGATTCTATAATCAGTAGGAAAATACGTGAAGATGATAAGATATTCGTTAAAATGGATATTGAAGGATTCGAGCTCAAAGCCTTAGATGGGGCATCAATGGTGTTTCAGAAGTTCAGGAATGTTAGTTTAGCAATTGCAACTTATCATCATAAAGATCACATGCGATTAATTAAGGAATATTTCCAATCATTGAATTATAGGGTTTCAGAGAGTGAGGGATATATATATTGGAATAGACAGTTGAATGAAGTATTGTTGTACGCTAACAGTTCAAATCAGCACAAATAATGATTTCTACTTTTAAACATAAATGGAAATTCAGAAAATTCCGAAAAATATGGAGAAAGCTGAATAAACATAACGATACTCATATTGGAAGAAGAGTGTTCAATCCTGAAATAGTTAAGGTAGGGTCTTATAGTTATGGGGCATTGAATGTTTATAGCTATAACGAAAAATCCAATGACAAATTGGTTATTGGAAACTATGTTTCAATCGCCGAGGATGTGAAATTTTTTTTAGGTGCTAATCATCAGTTAAATTCTGTTACAACTTTTCCGCTACGAACTAAATTAATTGGTCTTAGTCATATGGATGCTATAAATAAAGGCCCGTTAGTTATAGAGGATGAGGTGTGGATAGGAGCTAATAGTTTATTGTTTTCTGGTATTACAATAGGCAAAGGTTCGATAATTGCTGCGGGATCAATTGTAACTAAATCAGTTGAACCATATACTATTGTGGGAGGTAATCCCGCAAAAAAAATAAGAAATCGATTTGAGGCCACCGTAATCAATAAACTGATGCAGTTAGACTTAATCGCAATACAGCCGAAATTGATAAGAGAAAATATTGATTTATTCTATGCCGATCTGAGATCAATAAAAAATTCAAAAATTCTTGACGATATTTCTAAGCTTGTTAATCAAAATATTAATCCTTGATCGAATCTTCCGATTTATTTTGTTGAAGCTATTTCTTTGGTATGGTGTACCTCCTAACTCTAACCATTGATTATAGTTTCTGTCAAATTGGACATTGTTTATGCCATTCCAAAATTTTGGATATCCATAAGCATGTAGAATTGAAGCTGAATTAGAATACTTATAATTTTTAGGATGGCAGGAGTATTTGTTTTCATCTAACCATTCAATATTTATATTGAATTCTTGAATCGCAAAGTCGATTATTGCTTGTTCACCATAATTCAATGCATTTGCATATTTCCCTAAACTATCGATACAGAATTCATAAATTGAATTGAAATCTGTCAGATCAGCACTCAAGGCGAACGTACTGGCGCATACGGCTTGCGCCTCCATATCATATTCTTCAATTGGATAATGCAATTGCACCTCAACTTTTGAATTATTTCCCGCTCTTATAATTTTGAAATGGCTTTCGTCAAAAGAAAAGAGCTCTTCAATGTTTTTTTTGATAACAATATCATAATCTAACCACAATACAGCGTCATAAATGTTTAGGAGTTTGAAACATTCATACTTGCTGAAAACCATTAGAGAAAATCGATCTAAAGTATTTTGATTAAAGCCTAAGGTATTCATTGGGAGACTGTAGCGTTTCAATTTTACAGGATATAGCTTTTGTAGAGCTTTATAGTCCGATGATGAAATACCATCGTGATAAATTACTATGTCATATGATAATCCTGAATTTGAACTTTTAATATCTTGAATAACAGATGCCACTGCAAAGACCATATCGCTGGATAAGCCAAAGACAATAGCTTTTTTTTTAAGTTTGGACGCCATACTACGTTACTTTAAGTAAAGTTCTTTCACCCAGGATGAATCAGATTGAACTCCTGATACCCCAGTTCTTGTAAAGCGAATGAGCTTATAACTCCAGGACTTTAATAAGTCATAACATTCTTCAAACTTATGCTGACCTTTCCACATTAACTTGTGTTCAGCTTCAATTTGAATTGACTTGACCTTTTTATGAGAATTTTTGAGCCCTTGTAAAACCTCGAATGTTAGTCCTTGGACGTCAATTTTGAGAAAATCAATGAAATCAATTTTATTTATAGCTATAAACTCATCCAAAGTCGTAGTCTCAATTGTAGTGGTGTTGCATTCAAAATTATGGTTAATGGATGATCTTAGGGATGAAATTCCATTATTATCGGAAGTCAAGGGAACAGTTTGAAACTCAGAGGTACCGACTTTATTAGAGATCCCCAATTTATAGGTTTTGAAGTCATAGAACTTGTATATTTCATCATAAAGATCTGGATGAGGTTCAAAGCAATAGACACTTTTAGGATCTATATGAAAATAGGCTCTGAATCCTTCAGCATCTTGTGCTAAGATAGCTCCTACTTCAAAAATATTAGTTGGTTTAATTGTTGTAAACTCTTTAATAAGATTGCCATAAAATCTGATACTCTTCCCAGAGCTTACTGCTTTTGGATGTTTGCGATAAAATATTGGTTTATGTTTATTAACATCAATCTGACAGTGGATAAGTTTTTCTGTGAATTTCACGATAGACCTTGTCAGTAATTTTGTAATGCCCATTGATTTTTTCTTTTGACCAATTAGTATTTAACAATTACGGTTTTGATCCTACACGTGAATAATGAAACAGTCAATTATTTTCAAGGTCTAATCATTCATGTCTATTCATGTAAGAGCAATTCTTTTACCAAGTCTTGATATTTTCTTTCTCTCCTGTTTGTTCCATCATGTAACTCAATAATACGATCACACTTTTCTAAAGTTGTAATGCGATGAGCAACAATAATTATTGTCTTACCTAAAGTAGCAATATGGTTGATACTCTTTACAATTGCCCTTTCTGTAATTGGATCTAATGCACTGGTCACCTCATCAAATACTAATATTTCAGATCCTTTATATAATGCTCTTGCAATCCCTACTCTTTGTTTTTGTCCTCCTGATAGTTTAACTCCACCTTCGCCGAGTTGCATTTGAAGGCCTTCGGGTTGCTCACTGAGAAATTGTTCCAGCATGGCATTTTTAATAGCAAAATCCATTCGATCTGAATCAGTTAATTCCTCGCCAAAGGCGATGTTATTTTCTAAGGTCCCATTGAGTATAAATACATCTTGCTCTACGTAACCAATATTCTTTTGGAAAGCTGTATCATCTAATTTGTTTGAGAGTTTTTTATCATCTACTAGGAAATCGCCTGATTGTTGATTGATCAACCTTAAGAATAATTTTAGCAAAGTTGTCTTACCTGAACCTGACTCACCTATGATTCCAATACTTTCTCCCTTATTCATTTGGAAGCTAATATTTTCCAGTGCGTTTTGAGATGTGTTCGGGTATTTGAAACATATGTTTTCTAAACGAATGGCCTCTTGGAATTGCATCTTGTCAACCTCCATAAATGGCGTCAAATCTTGATGAGCTACAATTGCTAATTCTTCCATAACGAATGATGAATTTTTGATAGCTAATACTGAATTCATCATCCTATTTATGGCGGGCAACACTTTATAAGCAGCTATACCAAAAAATCCTAAGAGGACAAGAACTGAATCCTTATCTGCATCAGTGAAATATGCGAATGAGAAAATGACAAGAATTCCTAAACCAAAAATGATATCATTTGTCTTTTGGTGGATTTTTTGATAAATGCCGATGTTAACAACATCTGTATGATTTAACGCTTTTTGACTGTTTGAATAATCTTCAAGAAATTTATTTTCCAGATTACCTAACTTAACATCAACAAAGGCTTTCATTGACTCTATTACCTTGGCATAATTGATTGGCATCAATCTATTCCGTTCATTACCAACCTTCTTCGCTCGGTCTTTACTAAATTGATAAATAGCTAAAAACACAGGAGTCACAACAATCATTAGGAGTAAGACAGCTTTTGGGTTATAGGCCAATAGTGCAATTGTAAGTATGGTGATTACTAATAGTTCTGTGGTGAAATAAAAAGTGGGATTCATGTATTGACTTGCAAATCTCATGGGCACCTCAACAACTTTATAAATCTTCTTACCAGAGGTATTCTTGTTCAAGAATAGATGCCCTTGCTCGTAGAAATACTTAAACATTTTTTGATTTAAGCGCAATGCTATGTTGTACGAGAATCTGGTTTGGATATAAACTATCCATAGACTCACCCCATTTTTAATGTTAATAACTATAAAAATTAATATGGATAAATAAAATAGAAGTTCTATCTCACTGCTGGCGCCGCTCCACAGATATACAGATCTCAGTGTTTCATTAAAGAAGTGCTGATTATTCGATATATCCTCAGCCCTTAAATAAGTGTCACTCGTGATAACATCGCCCTCCAATGCACTTGTGATTAATAAGAAAATCGTTGCCAATCCTAAAACGTCAAAAACAGCATTGATTAACATCAGTATGATCATAAGGATAGAGCGTCTCTTCTGATCGGGATCTAATACGGATTTTATATTCCTGATGGCATTAAAGAAAGGGTTGTTGAAAAGTAGCTTGATCAATTAAGGTTTTTGAATTGGCGAATTTATGTATTATCTATCAAACACTTATTTGGATTTGCAATACATTAACTTTAAAGGAAAGAAAAGTTTTGAAAATCCCTTTTTATAAATACCAAGCTACTGGTAACGATTTTGTGATCATTGATCACTTCGGTGATAGATTTTTTGAAGATTTGTCTCAAGAGCAAATAGAACTATTGTGTCATCGTAAATATGGAATTGGAGCTGATGGACTTATGATTATAGAATCTGATGTAGATTATGATTTCCGGATGATTTATTATAATTCGGATGGTCGTTCCAGCTCTATGTGTGGTAATGGTGGCAGGGCGATAAGTCACTTGGCGCATCACTTAGGATATATTATGGGACAAGGTTCCTTTATCGCCGTTGATGGGAAACATGAGATTAAAGTCAATGGAGGTCAATTTGAGTTAAAAATGAATGATGTTAGTAGCATTCATGAGTACAACAATGATTTTGTGCTTAACACTGGTTCACTTCATTACATAAAATTGTCTGAAGAGGTAGGGCAATTAGAAGTTGTCATGGAGGCGCATAAGATTAGATATAATGAGGATTTTATAGCAGAGGGGATTAATGTGAATTTCGTTGAAGTGAGGGGTGATGGGCTCTTTATGAGGACCTACGAGAGAGGTGTTGAGGATGAAACGCTTTCTTGTGGTACTGGAGCCACAGCCGCCGCATTGGTCTTTATAGATGAGTTTGGAACAGAGGTAGCTGAGGCTAACGAGGTAAAAGTGATGACAAGAGGTGGAGAATTGAAGGTGAAATGCACTAAGACTGAGATTGGCTATGAGGATATTTGGTTATGTGGCTCTGCTACTAAAGTTTATGAAGGAATCATAGACTTAAAGTTCTAACTCATAATTCAGTTTAGCATTTTGTAATTCAGAGAGTGCGTGCTGATCATTCAGTTTCTGGGCTATCTCGATTCCGGTATTATAAGTCTCTATCGCATTAGCCTCTTCTTCTAATTCAGCATAAATAGCAGAAAGATGATAATATAGTCCAATATAAGTGGGGTTTACCGCTTTTAGTCGATTATACCATTTTATAGCTTTTCCCGAAAGCCCCATTTTTTTATACTCTTGAGCAAGTGCAAACATCACAAATTCATCATTAGGGTCTTCTTGAATCATTGTCTCTAACTTGTTAACACGCCAATTATCCATCTTTATCTCGCTTTGTTTAAAACTTACTTTTGTACTGCCTCGTTAAAGAGGTATCAGATAACAAAAATAGAATTAATGAATCTTCTTGTTTGTATAAATAAAACCCCTGATACGACGGCTAAAATTGCCTTCACCGATGGGAATACTAAATTTGATACGAATGGTGTTCAATTCATAATGAATCCATATGATGAATGGTATGCCTTAGTTAGAGCTCTTGAACTAAAAGAGCAACATGGTGGTAGTGTCACAGTAATAAATGTAGGACCTGCTATTAATGATGTAGTTATCAGAAAAGCGCTAGCAATAGGTGCGGACAAAGCGGTCCGCATAAATGCTGAAGCGTCAAACTCGATGATGGTTGCTAAAAATATAGCTGATTACACCCAAGCTAATGACTTTGGTATCGTATTTACAGGCAAAGAATCAATAGATTTCAATGGGTCGGAATTAGGAGGGTTTATAGCGGCATATTTAGGAGTTCCATTTTTGTCCTATGCATCTTCAATGGAACATGATGGGACTACGGCAAGAGTGACTAGAGATATAGAGGGAGGTGTAGAAGTAGCTGATGTGCAAGGTAAATTTGTGATTTCAGCTGCAAAAGGATTAGCCGAACAAAGAATACCTAACATGCGTGGGATTATGATGGCAAAAAAGAAGCCTCTTGAAGTTGTTGAGCCGACATCAACGGATGCTCATGTAACAATTGCAGAATATGCTTTACCTCAAGAAAAGTCTGGTGTGAAGATGATTGATCCTGAGAATATGGATGAATTGGTGAGATTGCTTCAAGAAGAAGCTAAAGTCATTGCGTAAGCTCATAAAATTATAAAATGTCAGTATTAGTAATAGCAGAAAATCCAAAAGGAAACTTTAAAAAATCAGCTTTCGAGCTTACTCATTTTGGTCATTTGACCGCTCAAGTTCTTGGGACAGAGTGTACCGCCCTTGTGATCGGAGAAGTAGCAGACGCTGGTCAATTAGGAAAATACGGGGCCAGTAAGGTAGTTAAGGTGGCTTATGATGGTGGATTTGATACCACAGTTTACAATCGTTTAATTACTCAAGTTGCAGAAAAAGTTGGAGCTGATGTAGTTATAGTTAATCATTCTGCTAATGGAAAAGCATTAATCGGGGGATTAGGTGTTGCACTTGATGCGGGAGTAGTTTCTCAGATCAATGGGGTGCCAACTGTAGATGGAGCAAACTTAGTTGTTACCAAACCAGTATTCTCAGGAAAGGCATTTGCCAAGTATAATATCAGTAGCTCAAATAAAGTATTGAGTTTAATGGGTAATGCTATCCCTCCACGAGAGGTGGGAAGTGATTGCGCCGTTGAGGACTTGACTATTGATGTTCCAAATGCTGCGGTAACTATCAAAGAAGTTAAAACTGTTGATGGAACAGTACCGCTTCCAGAAGCGGAATTAGTGGTATCTGCGGGAAGGGGTATGAAAGGTCCGGAGAATTGGGGTATAATTGAAGAGTTAGCCGAGACTTTAGGAGCTACGACAGCATGTTCTCGTCCAGTTTCTGATACAGGATGGAGACCGCATCATGAGCATGTCGGACAGACTGGTGTGGCAATCAGACCAAATTTGTATATAGCTGCAGGTATCTCTGGAGCTATTCAGCATTTAGCTGGGGTTAACAGCTCTAAGTGCATCGTGGTAATTAACAAAGATCCTGAGGCACCATTCTTCAAAGCTGCAAATTATGGAGTATGTGCAGATTTATTTGAAGTGGTACCGAAGCTCAACGAAGCGTTCAAAAAGGCTTTGGCCCAATAATTAAGGCGAAAAGAATAAAAATTTATATTCCAATTAAGCGCAAATTGTCACTAATTTGCGCTTAGCTTGTTATAGACGCATCTTTGAACAATACTCAAGGTGATGAGTTAGTTTTGTCGACATAGAATTGTGACAAAAGGTGTAAAGAGGAATAGAGTTAGCATGGTAAAAATCGAATTAGATATTGTTGCCTTATCACATAGTGTGACCCAATCACATAATTATGCGGTAGTGTTAGGTGAAATAGAAGGTAGTCGTAGATTACCTATTGTAATAGGTGGCTTCGAAGCTCAAGCTATTGCGGTGGCTATGGAGCAGATGTCTCCCAATCGTCCATTGACTCATGATCTCTTTAAAAATACATTAGAACACTTTGAAATCGAGTTAAAAGAAGTTGTAATTAATAACCTCTTGGATGGTGTTTTTTATGCCAAATTGGTCTGTGAAAAGGACGGGATGCAATACGAGATCGATAGCAGAACATCTGATGCCGTTGCTATGGCTGTAAGATTCGATTGTCCAATCTATACCTATGAATTTATACTCGAATCTGCAGGAGTTGAGTTAGAAGAGGGAGAGAGTAAAGACAATCCGATATCTACTAAAATTCAATCTTCTACGTCAGCTGGAGAGACTTATGAACGTATGACTGAAGATGCCTTGACTCAACTTTTAGATGATGTTCTGGCATCAGAGGATTATGAAAAAGCGGCTAAAATCAGAGATGAGTTACGCAGACGCAAGTCTAAGGAGTAAATGACTCTAATGCACTCTTTATTTTAGGCATCATTTCTTCTGAAATATCCAAGTGAAAAACAAACCGTATAGCCTTTTGGCCAAATTGCACGCACAATATATTGTTTGCTTTAAGATGGTCTATTAGATCCTGACAAGCTTTTTCGGACTTTGTTTCGAATATGATGATGTTAGTATGGACTGGTCTAACAGCTTCTATATAGGGTAAAGTAGTGACTAACTCCGAGATTGACTTGGCTCTATTATTGTCTATAATTAGCCTTTCAATATGGTGATCAAGTGCATAACAACAGGCTTTAGCTAGATAACCTGCTTGACGCATTCCTCCTCCCATTACTTTTCTGAATCTTCGAGCTCTTTTTATATCCAATTCATTTCCAACAAGCAGGGAACCTACAGGTGCACCTAAACCTTTGGACATACAGATAGAGATTGTATCAAAGTATTGACCAATTTCTATTGGATCATCTTTAGTCTCTACCAAAACATTAAATAGGCGAGCTCCATCTAGGTGAAGTTTCAAGTTATACTTGTCACATACTGCCTTAATAGCTTTTATCTCTTCGAGTTTATAATAGCTACCCCCACCTTTATTACAACTGTTCTCTAATACAACAAGCAGTGTAGATGGTAACCAATCAAAATCAGGCTTTATCGCTTGTTCAACTTGTTGGGCTGTTATTTTTCCGTATGTCCCAATTAGTGGATTGATGGCAATGCCAGAGTTAAAAGCATAGCCTCCAGTTTCGTATTGATAGATATGGCTGTAATGATCACAAACCACTTCATCTAAGGGTTGAGTATGAATTTTGAGAGCAATTTGATTCGTCATCGTCCCAGATGGGCAAAATAAAGCGGCCTTTTTGCCAAACATTTTGGATACACGATTTTCTAATTCATTGATAGATGGATCTTTTTTAAATACATCATCACCAACCTCTGCTGACATCATCGCTTCAAGCATTTCTGGTGTAGGCTTGGTAACCGTATCGCTCATTAAGTTGATCATTTCTCTTTTTCTATTTTAACCCGAATTTATAATTTAACTATCGATGCGTATAGAACTACGATTATTGAATTCTGCTATATTTAACTCATGAGTTACATCAAATTGATTTTTGTAAGCTTCATAGCCTCACTTTTTTTTACGACAACTATTTCAGGTCAAACTTTTATATCTAATAAGTCTCCGATTGATAAGAATCGTTATGATGGCATCACTGGTTCGCCTTATTATTTTGATGATCACATTGAAGCAGAAGTCTATCTAAAGAATGATACTAAAGTTTACCCGGTAGTCATGAATGTAAACTTGCAAGAGGATGAGATAGAAGTATTCGAGAAAGGTCAGTATGCTGTGTTAGATTCAGAATCAATAATGTATATCACGTTTAAGACACATGGTAAAATATTTTTGGTTGATGGCAAGATTATAATACAGTGTTTTAAAAGTGATAAATATCAACTATTAGACAATCCTCGCATCTCGATTAGAGAGAGTACCCATAGACCTCCAGGAGAGGTTATCATAAAAAAGAAATTCAGTATTAAGAATGCGTATCAACTATTGATTGATGATAGCTCGTATAACATTGAGGTAAAGAAGAAATCAATCATTAAATTATTAGGTAAAGAGGCAGAAAAAAGTGCTAAGAATAATCGAAATAAGCTGAAGCAAATTGATGATTTAGTTGATTTGCTGAGTACCTTGTCTGGATCGTAGATTAAACAGAGTTTAATTTATTAGTCTCGCTTCTTTGACCAATAATTGGTCTGCCCTTCATGTATATTTGCAGCATGAAGTTGATTCGTAATTTTTGTGTGATAGCCCATATTGATCACGGTAAGAGTACCTTGTCCGATAGGCTTTTAGAACAGACTAAGACTATATCTGAGCGTGATATGCAGAGTCAAGCACTGGATGATATGGATTTAGAAAGAGAGAGAGGTATCACAATTAAGAGTCATGCCATTCAGATGTATTATAATCATACAGATGGAGAAACTTATACATACAACTTGATTGATACTCCAGGTCATGTTGATTTTTCATATGAGGTGTCGAGGTCAATTGCGGCATGTGAAGGTGCCTTGTTATTAGTAGATGCATCACAAGGAGTGCAGGCTCAGACAATTTCTAATTTGTATTTAGCGATTGAACATGACTTAGAGATTATTCCGATCCTCAATAAAGTGGATATGGAAAGTGCGATGGTAGAAGAGATGTCTGATCAGATAATAGATCTCATAGGTTGTGAAAGAGAAGAAATCATTCTCGCCAGTGGGAAAACGGGTATAGGTATCGATGATATTTTAGCCGCTATAGTTGATCGTATCCCCGCTCCTGAAGGAAGTCCAACAGAGCCTCTCCAAGCGCTTATTTTTGACTCTATGTTTAACTCTTTCAGAGGAGTAATAGCTTATTTCAGAATTATCAACGGAGTCTTGAAGAAGGGGGATAAAGTAAAGTTTGTTAATACTGGTAAGATTTATGACGCCGACGAGATTGGTATTCTTCAGATGAATCAAGTTCCTAAGAAGGAACTCATAGCAGGTAATGTTGGATATATTATAACCGGAATCAAAGAATCAAAAGAAATTAAAGTCGGTGATACTATTACGGTAAATGATAACCCATGTGATTGGGCTATTCAGGGCTTCGAAGAAGTCAAACCAATGGTCTTTGCAGGTATTTATCCTATTGACAATGATGACTTTGAAGATTTAAGGGATAGTCTTGAGAAATTACAATTGAATGATGCTTCTCTTGTATTTGAACCAGAGACATCTATAGCCCTTGGATTTGGTTTCAGATGTGGCTTCTTAGGGATGTTACACTTGGAGATTATTCAGGAGCGATTATCTCGAGAGTTTGATCAAGAGGTGATTACAACGGTTCCCAATGTATCTTATGTAGCGTATACCAAGCGCGGTCAAGAACTATTGATTAATACTCCAGCAGACTTGCCTGTACCAACTTTGTTGGATAGAGTAGAGGAGCCCTATATCAAGGCCCAAATTATCACTAAACCAGAGTATATCGGTTCAATTATGTCGCTCTGTATGGATAATAGGGGTATATTATCAAATCAATCATATCTTACCACAGAGCGAGTAGAGCTAACTTTTAAGTTGCCATTAGCTGAAATTGTATTCGACTTTTATGATCGGCTTAAATCAATTACCCGAGGATACGCTTCGTTTGATTATGCTCCCATCGGTTACCAGGCGTCTGATTTAGTCAAGTTGGATATTAAGTTAAATGGAGATTCCGTAGATGCACTTTCCTCATTGGTCCATAAGACTAAAGCTGAACCTTTTGGCCGGCAGATATGCAAGAGATTGAAGGAACTACTGCCTCGTCAACAGTTTATGATTGCAATACAGGCAGCTATTGGAGCTAAGATTATAGCTCGGGAAACCATCTCGGCACTTAGAAAAGATGTTACTGCCAAATGTTATGGAGGTGATATCACCAGAAAGAGAAAGCTATTAGAGAAACAGAAAAAGGGTAAGAAAAAGATGAGGCAAATAGGTTCCGTCCAAGTGCCTCAGAAGGCTTTCTTACAAGTTCTTAAGCTGAGTGATGGTGCTTAATCGGAATAACTAATCCTCATTAATCCTTCCAGCGAAAAGTATAATTCAGAAAAGTACTGTATGGGTCACCGTTTTTAGGATTCGTATTCATGAAGTATACATCCAACTCTATTGGTTCTTCTGTATCCTTTTCATTGCTATCGAAAATAAAATCTATAAGGCCCGTCTCACCTGGCTTAATTGCATATTGAGGCCACTTGGCTTCGGTACATTCACAAGTATTGATGATGTCTATTTCCACATCTTCATCAGTAATATTCGTGAATTCAAAAGTCTTGGATACTTTATCCCCTTTCTCAACATATCCAAGATCTATAGTTTCATAGTTCCATTTAACTATGTCGGAGGCGTCTTGAGAAATAGCCATTACTGGGAGTAAGAATAGTAGTAATATTTGCTTCACTTGTTTAAAGTTCAATTAAAAAAATTATTCACTATAAGGGCGTTATTTAAATTATTAGACGCTGCTGACAGTGAAATGTTATCTCCACAGAGCAATTTTAATAGACTCTTAAGTTAACAACTACCTAGTATCTCATGAGAACAAGCTATCAACAAACGCTTGTTTGTTGAACACTTGAAGGTGATCTATTCCTTCTCCTACACCAATATACTTGATTGGAATCTTGAATTGATCTGAGATACCTATGGCTACACCACCTTTAGCAGTGCCGTCCAGTTTAGTTAGCGCCAAGCAGGTGACATGAGTAGCTTCTGTAAATTTAGTAGCTTGTTCGATAGCGTTTTGTCCGGTTGTCGCATCGAGGACTAATAAAACCTCATGAGGAGCCCCTGGCAGCTTCTTATTGATTGATCCTTTAATTTTACTGAGTTCTTTCATAAGATAGAGCTTGGTATGGAGCCGTCCAGCTGTATCTATCAGTACAATATCAGCATCAGAGTTTATCGCATGTTGGACTGTTTCGTATGCTACAGCAGCAGGATCACTGTTCATGCCCTTATCATAGAAATCACACCCTACTTTTTCTGACCATATTTTGAGTTGATCTACTGCAGCAGCCCTGAAGGTATCAGCGGCACCTAATACTACTTTGAAACCTTGCTGCGTAAATTGATGCGCTAATTTGCCTACGGTCGTTGTCTTACCTGTGCCATTTACACCTACAACCAGCATGATGTGTGGATGATTAACTTGGTTATAATCGAATCCTTCTATATCCTCAGTGTTATTTTCTGCCAACAGGTCAGTGATAATTTTCTTGAGGATTGTATTGAGCTCTTCTGTATTGATATACTTGTCCTGGGCGACCTGAGCCTCCAGGCGTTCTATAATTTTGACTGTAGTGTCTAAGCTTACATCTGATTGAATTAATATATGTTCTAATTCATCTAAGAACTCAATATCGACAGTGGATTTTCCAGCGACTGCCTTAGAGATTTTGCCAAAAAAACTATCCTTAGTTTTCTGTAATCCTTCGTTGAGATCTTCCTCCTGTTTCTTAGAGAAAAACTTATTAATAAAGCTCATATCAAATGTTGATGAATTAAAAAAAGGCTTTCCTTAATACTAAGAAAAGCCTCTCTCTAAATAAAATCTCTCTGTATACTTATTATTTGTTCGCAGCTAAATATTCTTTGACTTTGTCCTTATGGATCATCACCTCTTTATAAGAATATTTACCAGTTGCAGGATTCTTAACACTTGTAACCACTTTTACGTGATCTCTACCTGAACCAGCATTGGCCGCTCTTTGTGCTACCCTTGCATTTTTGGATACTTTAGCCATTATTACTTAATTTCTTTATGAACGGTATATTTTTTCAAGATAGGATTGTACTTCTTAAGTTCCAACCTATCAGGAGAATTTTTTCTGTTTTTCTTAGTCACATATCTTGAAGTGCCAGGCATACCAGTCGTTTTGTGCTCAGTACACTCTAATATGATCTGCTGTCTATTGCCTTTAGATTTCTTAGCCATGTCTTAACTCTTTATAGGTTAAAGTTCTACGCCGACGTCAAAGCCTTTGCGTTTTTGATATTTTAAATATTCGTAGAGACCTATTTTATTAATATTTCTCATTGCAGAAGTACTCAATTTTAGGGTTACCCACTTATTGATTTCTGGAATGAAATATCTTTTAGTCTGAAGATTTGGTTCGAATCTTCTTTTAGTCTTTCTATTAGAGTGAGATACATGATTTCCTGTGATTGGTCTCTTTCCAGTTAGTTGACAAACTTTTGACATCTATTCTGTTTATTTAAACCTCAAATTATGAGGCGTTTATAATTTTGTGACTCCGGCAGGAGTCGAACCTGCAACCGCCTGATTCGTAGTCAGGTACTCTATCCAATTGAGCTACGGAGCCAGTTACACAACACTCATTTTTCTGAATGAAGTGCGAAAGTAGTGCTTTTATTACGAAGTTGAAGTATTATGGCATCAAAAAATGAATAGAATTCAAGCGAATGCTTTTATTAAGTAAGTAGAGAGGATCCGTGAACGATTAACGAGCAATTATAAATGACTCTGTATCTAATAAATCATTAGCTCTGATACCTACATGATATACCCCAGCAGACAAGTTGCCGAGGTCTACATCGACAACTCCAGATCCAGAGCCATTGGATGGTACAAATCTCCTATAGACAAGTTGGCCTAAGGAATTGTATGCTACCACTTCTATAGCCTTAGCTTCATCTAAATCATAGGATAGAGTGATTTGACCTGATGAAGTTGGATTAGGAGTAATACGCGACACACCAAACTCGCTAAACGAGCATGGTTCTATAGATGCTAATAGGTTGAGTGTTGTATCAACGGCGCAATTATTATCACGTTCTGCACTGACTGTTAGATTATAATTTCCTGAAGAAATAAATGAGAACATACCGTCTGTCGTGATATTGTCAAACTCATTAGAGCTTAATTGAAAATTAGCTGTTCCTCTCAAATCTGTAGTGTCTATGGAGATATTTACTTCAGTATCTGAGGAGTTGGTACATGTTTCTTCAGTTATATTGATTGAGCTTATTGCTATGTTACAGCAATCTCCTAAGCCTCTTTCAGATCTAATTTGATCTATTGCCAATTTGCCGTCGATTCTTCCTCCAGTAGTCGTACGCCCTTGCAATGTTTGAGTAATTACCACACTGCTTAATAGAATGTTGCGTATGGATCTATTGACTTCTTCAGGATTGGTCAAGGATAACTCATATGATTCTTCACAGATCACCGAATATAATAACGAAGCAATACCTGCTACAAAAGGTGCTGATGCGGAAGCCCCAGTAAAACTGGGATCCAATTCTCCGTTGATCCCTGTCGTAGCGATTCCGTCTCCGGGAGCAGCAAGATCTATGCTTTGTGCCCCATAACCAGCAAAATCTACTTTGTTATCTTGACGATCTGAGTTGGTCACTAAAATGAGATAGTCTGAAGTGCAAAGTGCAGGCATATCACCTACTACCTCTACATCTACGTCGGAGTTAGGTGCTGAAGTGAAGTTTAATACACCTACCAATCCTAATAACTCATATATGTCACACCAAGAAGGAAAGTCCTCAGGGAAAAGATTTGGCGCTCCGCCAGAGTAATTACTCACTACCACATAGGCACCTCTTGAACCATTACTTTCATTGTAGATTTTTCTTTGTTCGTAGATATATTCGTAGGCCTTGACTATATCAGCTAAGCTAAAATTGTCATTTCTACCACCACTTGTGAGCATTAATTTTACATTCCAGTTGACTCCAGCGACAAGTGTATTGTTGTCACCTATAGCACCAATTATACCCGCTACAGCGGTTCCATGGCTGCGTAGTCTATGCTCATCGTTATCTGTTGTAGCATTCCATCCGAGATAGTCGTCGATATAACCGTTGCCATCATCATCGATACCGTTATCTGGAATCTCGGACTCATTTACCCAAATATTATCTACATAATCACGGTGAGTTACATCATAACCATCATCAAATATAGCTACAACGATATCATCCCCATTAGGAGCTTGCCCTCCAGTAGTGATATCCCATACTTCTGGCATGTTAATTTGTCCGAGTCCCCACTGTGCTGGATAATCGGGATCATTGGGTATGGCACGTAATTCAATTTCTATATCTGGATAGACTTCTATTGTCTCATCTGACTTAAAAATTTGTTTTATAATCTGAGTTTTATAGAGCTTTTGATTTATTTCTAAAAGATATAGGTTAAGGTCTTTGAACAGGACCTTAGTTCTTAAGCCTAATGCTCTCTTCTGTTGAGGATTTATTTTAGAGAGGGTATGCTGATCACCCTTAATCACCCATCTGTTATGTTGGGAATGAATTAATGTAGGTAAACTACTTATGAAAATAACCGTAACAATTAAAGCTCTTAATAACATGACTTCACTTATTCTGTATGAAGTAATTTGTAGAATGTTGTGCTTAGTTCTTCACTTTAATAGTATGATAACGACAATGTCAAAAGATTAGCGTGTTATTGTCGAGATACCAACACCACTTTATTGTCTTTCGCCGCGATACGTGTTATATCTGATATACCTGCAGAGGATAAATCAGCAATTTCTTTCCAGCCATTTTTGAGCGTCATGTCAAACACAAAGAGTTTTGATCCTTTTCCAGCAAGAAGATTACCATTTGAAAGGATTTCAAAATCTTCACTATCATCTAATGTTGGCGTTATGGTTTGTGTGATACCTTCATTGATAACTCGCCTCTTAATCATCCAATTACTGCCTAATTTTTGCACATATAATAAGCCTCCTTGATCATCATATCTTAAGCACCTTCCGATGTTGTAACTAATGAATTTCTCTTCTTTCGTGATACTATTCATTTGTATTAGGCTATTTCTTTCACCTACGATGAATAACGCCACCTCACTATTAGGTAACCAGCAGTAATATCCTATATCGCTTCTTACGGAAAGAACATTTTTACCGAACGAGCTAAGATCAGCTGGATATTTCCACAGAGTTTGTAGGACAGGTTGACTGTCATATAACTCTTGTCTGATTACAGATATAGTTTCGTCAACATTTAACTGTGGAGAGTACTCACTTTCCTCAGTTTGGGTGATTCGAGTCAATACTTCATTATTGAGATCCATCCTATATACATCGGTTAGTCCATAGGCTTCATGACTGGAGGTGAAATAAACTTCGCTTTCAGTACTGAAATAAGGCTGATTATTATAACCCAAGGAGTTGAAGCTTGTTAGATATCGAATCTCAGTAATTTCAGAAGTCTTAGAGCCAAAGTCATACTCTATGAGATACAACTGAGTATTGGGCAATTGGTTAAATAGACCCGTAGATATCAATGTGCATATAGATATGGCAATTGATAGTATCATGACTTGCTGGCAGATTTCATAATTCGATTCCAACGGATTCCATTGAATAAACTGCCATCTTTAGTAGAAAACCATATAATAAGAGGTTTCCCTACGATGTGATCATGAGGAACGAATCCCCACATCCTGCTATCCTCAGAATTATGTCGGTTGTCGCCCATTGCCCAATAATAATCTTGCTTAAAGGTGTATGAATTTGAAGGCTCGCCGTTAATAAGTATATCATTGCCATTCATGCTTAATTCATTTCCTTCATATACGCTTATTATTCTTCGATAGAGCGGCATATTTTCAGGAGTTATATCTATGGTAACTCCAGCTTTCGGCACCCATACTGGACCATAATTGTCTACTGACCAACCGGCAGTAATCTTAGGGTCATGTGGAAATAGTTCTCCTGATCTGGATGGGAATTGATATGGCGCAAAGGCTATTTTAGAATCCAGCGCCGTCAACTTTTCTTTCTCCTCCTCAGACAGCACCAGGAATGCTCTGCCGTTACCATCAATGGTATAATCGCTTGGAGATAAGCCTATTTTACCTAAGTCCCTCTTGTTGACGGTTGTACCATTTAGATTGGTGACGTAATAGTATTGGACATATTCAGGGGTTACACCAGGTTCTCCATTTATGAAAACTTGGCGATCTATGATTTGCAAACTGTCTCCAGGGGAGCCAATACACCTTTTGATATAGTGATCTTTTTTATCATTAGGTCTTACCACATAGTCCTCGTCTCTAACTTTACTTCTTAGCTCTGGGTCGCTCGCCAAGTATTGTTCTTGTTGTCGTTGAACCTGTCCTACTGTATAGGACCTTTTAGAGGTAATATATACACTATCTCCTACTGGCCAGTTGAACACAATAGGGTCATTTCTTTTGATATCCCTTAGAGCAGGTAGTCTAAAATAAGGTAACGAAGGTTTCTTCAAATAAGACTCAGTACTGAGTACTGGCACTCTATTATGGAGTAATGGAACCATAGCTACAGTCTGTGGAGTACGGATGCCATAACTCGATTTACTGACGAATAAGAAATCACCGACAAGCAAGGAGCCTTCCATAGATGGAGTTGGAATCACATAAGCCTCAACAAAGAACATTCTAATAAATGCCGCAGCTAATACTGCAAATACTATAGACTCCACCCATTCTCTTCCAACAGATTTGGCATATGGATTCTTTTGGACTAACCTCTGGTATTTCTTTTTGTGACCACTCTTTTTGGCGTCCAATATTTGTTGTTGATATTCTTTTTCTTCTTTGATTATAGGCCCTTGATAAGTAGCACTATCATCTTTGGCGAGTTTAAAAAATGCGATTGGACTATATATGACACCCAAAGCCGCGTCAACAAATCTATCTCTTCCAAAGCTTCTGAGGGTTGCTACTGTTAATCCCGCTACTATAAAAAAGGCCACGATCGGCACTAAAAATAATAGACCGTACCATCTTGATCGACCCACTTTCTCCGAAAGCTCCATGAAATTCAAAACTGGAACTAATCCCTTCCAAGCCTCAATTTCCATTTTAGGAAATAGCATGTAAAGACTTACAGATAGCAATATGTAGAATACGATGAAATATATAAGTACGATCACGTTAATATCATTTTATGATGCCACAAATATAAGAAAGGACTATTGTTAAGATCTCCTAAAATCTCAAGCTAATGCGTGTCTATATACTAATGAGTGCTTATGGTGTACTTATTGCCGACAATTCTCCACCAGAATGGACCATTTATATATTAATGTTTCTCCAATCTTAATCCTACTTGTTTTTTATTTTATGCTTTTTTAATTACTGTACTTGATAATTTATCGATGTATTCATAGAATTAGTCGATATTTCAACTACTTGTTGAATTGTTACGTAAATCTTAAGGTTGTATACAAAAATTCAAATCATGTCACTACTATCAATACAAACTTGGTGGCAAGCCTTATCTGGTCCTGAGCAGATTTATTGGGGCATTGCTATTATAGCTTCCTTGCTATTCTTTGTACAGATGATATTTTCGTTTGTTGGCATAGATTCTGAGTTAGATATTGACTTAGATGATGCAGATGCAGGAATAGGGATATTCAGCGTTAAGGGGATTATTTCTTTTTTCATGTTTTTCGGCTGGGGGGGGGATAGTTTCCTTAGGAGCTGGTTTTCGAGCTCCTAAGGTCTTAATGATTGCCTTTTTAATTGGATTCTTGGCAATGGTAGCTGTGGCATATGTATTCTCTAAGTTGTTAAGATTGCAAGAAACAGGCACTGTCAATGTAGATTCCGCCTTAGGGCAGACTGGAGAAGTATATTTAACCATTCCAGGGGCTAAACAAGGCTTGGGCAAAATACATTTAAAATTGGCTGGCAAACTCATGGAGTTTGACGCTGTGACCACTGGTCATACTTTGACTAATGGTACTATGGTCACGGTGAAGCGTATTGGAGCTGACAATGTTATGTTAGTTGAGGCTGGCTCCTAATTTTGAAAGAATCAATTACTGTTTAACCTATTAAAACATAGAGCTATGGAGTTTACACTTCTTTTTATTGGACTCGGTTTATTCATTTTGCTCGTTGCAGCGATGCTAATAGTTACTCGCTATAAGAGATGTCCATCAGACAAAATATTAGTCATTTATGGTAAAACTGGGCAGGGTTCAGCACGATGTGTAGCTGGTGGTGCTGCCTTCGTTTGGCCCGTAATTCAATCTTATGAGTATTTGGATTTATCGCCGATATCAATTGATGTTGATCTTAAGGGAGCATTGAGTAAACAAAATATTAGAGTTAGTGTACCGTCTCGATTTACTGTTGCAGTGTCTAATCAGCCAGGCGTTATGATTAATGCAGCTGAGCGTTTATTAGGTAAGCCAATAGGTGAAATTAGAGAGATCGCTAAGGATATCATTTTTGGTCAATTGAGACTCGTAGTTGCTACTATGGATATCGAGGAGATTAATGCTGATAGGGATAAGTTTTTATCTAATGTTTCTCAGAATGTAGGATCTGAATTAAGAAAAATCGGTTTGTCACTGATCAACGTTAATGTTACAGACATTCAAGATGAGTCAGGATACATCGAAGCTTTAGGTAAGGAGGCAGCAGCTAAAGCAATAAATGATGCGAAAAAAAGTGTAGCTGAAAAAGATAGAGATGGTGCAATCGGTCAGGCTGAAGCACTTCAGGATCAGAGAGTGCGTGTCTCGGAAGCTGATGCTCAAGCTAAAATTGGGGAAGCTGCAGCTCAGGCAAATGCCATAGATGGAGAGAATGAGGCCGCAGTAAAGATCGCCAAGTCAAATGCTTTGAGACGTCAGAGAGAGGCAGAGGCAGAAAAGGATGCTTTCGCTTCGGAAAAAATACAAAAGGCGAATGCCCTCGAAGAGGCCTTCAAAGCAGAAACGGATGCTGAACTTGCAAGAGCAGCTAAAGAAAAGGCATCTCGAGAAGCAGATATTATAGTTCAAACTGAGATAGAAAAGCGCAAGATTGAGTTAGAAGCTGAAGCTGAGGCTGAAAGGATAAAGAGAATAGCTAAGGGTGAAGCTGAAGCTCTTTTCTTGAAAAGGAAAGCTGAAGCAGACGGTATGTTTGAAATCTTAAAGAAGCAAGCTGACGGTTTTAATCAAATAGTTGAGGCCACCAATGGAAATCCAAGAGAGGCTGTATTAATGCTGATTGCAGATAAGCTACCTGAATTAGTCGAAACTCAGGTTGAGGCCATTAAGAATATTAAAATTGATAAAGTCACCGTTTGGGAGAATGGATCTGAATCTGCTGACGGAGGCAATTCAACTTCAAAATTCATTTCTGGACTATATAAATCAGTTCCTCCATTGAGTGATTTATTCAATATGGCTGGTATGGAGCTCCCTGGATATTTGGGAACAGAAACGAATAAGGAATCTGTTGATGAAACTCCATCTGAACAAGAATAAACCAATTTTAATTTCTAATATTTATGAGGGTCGTCTTAAAAAGGCGATCCTTTTTTATAAATATTTAGGATGCTGAATGTAATGACAAGACAGTTAGAATTCCCCTCTTTTTTTTATGTAAGTTTTCAATAGTCTAATTAATTCTTTGAATTTGGGATGCTCTTCATAATTACAATCATTGATTAGAGTCAGGTCTGATAATTTTTCGAATGAAGTAATATAATCGATGAAGGCTGGCTCAGCATGTTGGTTAAATCGATGACTAACTTCCACTTCACCATAATTGCGCTCTTTCGTATCCCGGAGCATTCTGCGATTAAAACATTCTTCTTTAGCCAGTTTAACGAAAATGTGATAGTTGATTAGATGGTGTATTTCTGAGAAATAATTAATAAATAGTCCCTCAACAATGATTATAGGAGCTGAGGAGATCACCTTGATGTTTGGTTCTTTTTGTTCATTATAGCTATACTGCTGAATTCGTATATCATGACCCTTGATCAATTCTAATAAGTTTAAGTGATATCCATTGCGATCAAAAGAAGTTGGAAGATCAAAATTATAGTACCCGTCTGAATCTTCAACCTGGGAGGAGCGATCTAAGTAATAGTCATCTAATGAATGTACAGAAAGATCATTGTTGTCCAGATACTCTTGTAATTTTTGAACAAGAGTTGTTTTACCTGATCCACTTCTACCAGTAATCCCTATTATTGCAGGTCGCATGACTCAAAGATAGATTAGCTTAGGCATATTGAGCACTTTAATCTGTGACTCTTGGGCTATTATTCAATTAAAAATCAATACATTTCGATATGCTTATTCACGTTGTTCGAGCCATATTCGGTGTGTGTATAATTTTAGGAATTTGCTATTTACTTAGCTCTAATAAAAAAGCCATTAAGTGGCGTATAATTATTAGTGGACTTCTACTACAAGTAGTATTGGCTTTTGCTGCAATTAAGGTTCCTTTTGTAACTAGATTTTTTAAATCAATTGTTGATATATTTTTGATAGTTATATCAGCGTCTGAGCAATCAGCGGCCTTTTTGTTTGGAGATTTAGCAAAGACTGGTCCGTTTGGATTTGCATTTTCAGCATTACCAGTGATTATTTTATTCTCGGCTCTGACCTCAATAGCATATTACTATGGCCAATTACAGAAGGTAGTTTATTGGTTTGCATGGCTGATGAATAAAACAATGAAATTAAGCGGTACAGAAAGTTTAGCGGCTGCGGCAAATGTGTTTATTGGACAAACAGAGGCTCCCTTAGTTGTGAAACCCTACTTAGAACGGATGACTCGATCGGAGATCATGACGATTATGACTGGTGGTATGGCGACTATAGCTGGTAGTGTTTTTGGGGTGTATGTGTCCATCTTAGGAGATGGTGATATGGCCGCAAAGCAAGAATTTGGAATACACTTATTAATTGCTTCTTTGATTTCAGCACCTGCAGCGCTTCTAATTGCTAAAATGCTGGTACCTGAAAAAGAAGATCATAAAATAAATCAGAGTTTAGACGTGCCCAAGTCAGAAGTCGGTAGTAATGCTTTGGATGCTCTAACAAGAGGTACCTCAGAAGGAGTCAAACTCGCTGTTAATGTGGGTGCTATGTTATTTTCTTTCATGGCTATCATATACCTAAGTAATAGCTTACTCGAAATGTTAGGAAATCAGCTTTCTATAAATGACAATATACAGGGTCTTACAGGAGGGAAGTATGACCAGCTAAGCTTGCAATTATTCTTAGGTTATCTATTTGCACCATTGGCGTGGGTAATAGGAATAGCTAGTGATGAGATACTCTACATAGGACAGTTGTTAGGAGAGAAAATCATACTTAATGAGTTTGTGGCATACTCTTCTCTCGGAGATATGAAAAGATCTGGGATCGTCTCAGAGCGATCAATTATTATCGCGGCATATGCACTATGTGGATTTGCCAACTTTGCTTCAGTAGGGATTCAGATTGGAGGAATTAGTTCTATTGCTCCTAAGACAAGAAAGAATTTAACTGAACTTGGATTTAAGGCATTAGTCGGTGGTACATTAGCAACTATGCTCACCGGCTGTATTGCTGGAGCATTGATTTAGAACAAACCTTCTGGGAGATCCATCTTGATGATTTGTTCATCATGTGAAATCTCTTTGATAAGAGTTTTGTGCAGTGGGATCATTACTTCTTTTTGATCAATCAAGAGTATTGCCATTAATTGTTTTGGATATTCATCAACTCTAATGATTTGTCCTATATCTCCCTCATTGATGTCATGGATATGCATATCGATCAGTGCATGTGGTTTAGTTAATGGGCGCTCTTCTACTAAACTTATATTACTGGTTAATAGATGTAGAGTTAGCAATTGATATTTACTTATTGCTTCAGAACTTTCACATCCCTTAAGTTTAATAATAAGGTCTTTTTCATCATTCAATTCTTCTATTCTGAATGGGACCTTATATCCATCAATCTCAATAAAGATGAATTCCTGTTTTTTCAGATCTTCTATGTAAGAGTCTACTATAGACAATTTGGCGTGACCTTTATATCCATGAGATCTACGGATTAAACCTATTTCTGTAAACTTCTCCTGATATAGTCTCTTAAATTCACCCATTCAAGTGACTTACTATTGATTGGATAATAATTTGACCAGTCTCTGCTTTCAATTCCCATTCCTGAGTTTCACAATCAACAAAGCATTGAGTAGCAAAAACCCGAGTTTCACGATAGATTAGTCCTATACCGAGTGCATAATGCTCTATGTTATATCTATATTCTAATTTATTCTCAAAATGTGCGTGTTGCACAGTTAGAACATCACTGTAAGATCCGCTTTCGATAGTTATTTCTTCGTCAATACTGAGATATGTGGATTCCAAGTCTTTGTAATAAGCAATCTCATCAGTTCCAATTGTAACTAAGATATTCTGATCAAATCGCTCATTACCAATCCAAGAAATATCATTTTCCGGAGGAAGATATAGTTTTATTTGACTGGTATTTCCTTCTGTGCGTATGGCTTGTCCACCGATGACTTGATCAGTTACTTGTTGCGATATTTCGTATGGCGCCATTGTTGAGACCTTAGTTGATTGCTCTATTATGGTGATGTCTTGTCCAGCACTGTTTTGATCGACCCCTACTGGGGTTTCTCTCAAAAAAATAGGTAGAGGTGTTTCTATTTTGTCCTGAATTGTAAATGTCAACTTGGAACACTCGATACTCCCTGACTATGTTATCAGTGGGGTAATAAGATAAGGGGTCAATATTATTAAGAAATGAATCTGATTTAACATCCCCACAGGCGAGAATCAATAATGAAAGAGCCAAGAGTATATTCCTCGACATAATGATGTACTAAACAATCAAAGATACAGATAATATATATTCATATTAAAGAAGGACATTCTAACTGTCTCTAATGTAGGAGTCAAGCGCTTAATAGAATTCAATAAATATATGGGGCGGAGTAATACTAATTGGTCTTAATAGTAGAATGAACAAAGGAAAAATGAACAACGCTATCCTATACATAGATCAAAAATCCCATTTTAGGAGAGGGGTTACAGACATATACTTTTGTGGTGCTATAGATAATAATGCCCAAGCCGTATGTGATGCGTTAACAGATGCAGGTATTGTAATAGGTTCAACTAACCCTGCAGAATTGCTTTTTTGTTTGGTGGACTGCATTAAACGCGCCCAATCCAAGAGATTCAAAAATGCGATTCAACAAGCGACAGAAATATTATCAGGTCAGTTTTCCTTCATATTTGTGACGAATCAGATGAGTGAGAAGCTATACTGTGTGAATCATGGACTTAATATGGTTCTTGGTTTAGACTACAGTGGATTTATCATTCGAGATGAGTTATCGGTAGTACTAACTCATACTAATAGAATCATAAGTTTGGATGTAGGTATGATGGCAGAGATTTTCGAAGATGGTACATGTCTATTTACTGATTCTGACGGGCAACGATTAAACATGGAATATCGGAATGTCTATAACCAAGAGTCAATTTCACCAGAAGACCAAATTGTAAATATTCTTAAGAAGGAACTAAAAGGGGTAATTACAAATTTATTTAACTCAAAAGATATAGTTACAGCTCAACTCAATCTCAGCTAAGCTAAGCTAAGCTCTTGACAATTAATAGGATTTTGGTTAGTTAAATTATTGAACCTCCGGAGGGAGGTTTTTTTATTGCTCCAGTTTAAGCTCATTTCGAGCTTGTTGCTCTTCAATGGCAAGTTGAATTAGTCTATCAATTAACTCATCATTGGGAATACCAGATATTTTCCATAATGTAGGGTACATGCTTATATCGGTAAAGCCGGGAATGGTATTGATTTCATTGATATATAGCTCATCAGATTCAGTTATAAACATATCTACTCGAGCCATACCAGTACACTCTAAGCAACGATAAGTTTCGATAGCAGTCTGCTGAACTGCCGCAACTTGTTTTTCTGTTAGTTGGGCTGGAATATCAAGCTTAGCACCTTTCTCATCTAAATATTTACTCTCAAATGAATAAAATCCGTCATTGGGTATAACCTCTCCAGGTATTGACGCAATAGGGTCAGAATTGCCCAAAACAGCACACTCTATTTCACGACCTGTCACTTTGCTTTCGATGATTACTTTATGATCATATAAGAAAGCATGTTCCAAAGCTTTCTGGTAGTCCTCTTCATTTTTAACATAGGAGACACCGACCGATGAACCTAAGTTTACAGGTTTGATAAATAGCTCATTACCTAATTGAGCCACCACATCTTGATACGAATAATCGTTTTTATTATGGGGCTTGAGGGTGATAAAAGGTGCATTTTTGATGCCTGCATCTCTCAGTAGCCTTTTCATTACCTCTTTATCCATGCCTATGGCTGATCCCAGTATATCCGGTCCAACACAAGGTAGGTTGGCCAGTTTAGCAAATCCCTGAATCGCACCATCTTCACCATAAATGCCATGAAGGGCTGGAAAAATCACATCGATCTTATGGAGGTCTTGATAAGTCTCTGAATTGATTAAACTATGATCGTCCGTATTCTGTGATAATATGAGTGGAGACGCATTTTTAGAGAGTTCAACACTTTGAGGATTTGATGTATCTAATAAACTTAAGCTATCATCTTGAGATAACCACTTCCCATCTTTATCTACACCGATGAGTATTGGTTCATATTTATCCTTCGGCATAGATGCCACTATATTCTTTGCAGAAAGGATAGAAATTTTATGTTCTGTAGATCTGCCACCATATATAACAGCAACCTTTAGCTTTTTCATAGTATTAGAATTCAATATAGCTAAGTCAGTTTAGTTCATAATTTATCTTGGAGTATGTTGAAATATTCCTATGATCTAAAATCTATTACTAACATCACCTCAATATTAAGCATTATCACTCTTATTGCATGATGATATTCTATAATATGAGGAGTCGCTTGACAACCTGATAAATTTCCTAAATCGAAAATTTACTTGGGAAATCGAGTAAATCCAAGCAGACGTCGTCAATAATTGTAGAAAACAAGACCTCGGAACATATTTGTGATGTCAGAAAAATTAAATAAAAAATGACGACTACTAAAACTATTAACACGAAACCAGATCATTACGCAAGATTTATAATTTTATACTCTACACTTACAGCATATGCAGGAATCCTCATAGCATGCTTGCTGTAGGGTTTAGTATGTAGTTTCAAAGACTATTGTTCACAACATATTGAGTATGTGAAGATTGGGTTTGTATTTTAGGTGTAGATCCAATCGGATGAACAATAGAACGAGAAATTTCTGGGGTTGGGGTTATGAAGACTACGATCTCAATCCATCCTAAGTAGCATAATTTAAGAATCTGCTGCAGATGGCACTTGGAGTTGACGAGTTCTCAGACCTCGATACTCCCAATTATAGATCAGCTAACCCTCAGAAAACCAAGATTTGCTATCACTGAGCGTATAAGTGAGTATTGTGTAGCTACGAAACATGATCGAGCTTCACATAGTTATGGTTAATCATATCGCGATATCTGGAGAGGGATACATGGACAGTTTGATAATCCACCAGACTATGTGGCTTATCCAAAATCTGAAGATCAGATATCAGAGCTCATGGCCTTCGCCACAGAACGAAACATTAGCTTAATTCCATATGGAGGAGGCTCCTCCGTAGTTGGAGGTGTTGAGCCAACCAAAGATGATTGCTATAGTGGAGTGATTTCTGTAGATATGAAGCACTTCAACAAAGTCCTTGAAGTAGATATTGAAATTAGATCGGCGAGAATACAGGCGGGGATTTTTTGGTCCTGAATTAGAGAAATCACTAAAAGAGTATGGATTAACCATGAGGCATTTTCTTAAGAGTTTTGAGTTTTCAACTCTGGGAGGATGGATAGCAAGGAGATCTGGCGGTTATTACGCTACCTTATTTACTCATATAGATGAATTCGTTCAGTCTATTAGATTAATTATGCCTAATGGAATAATACAATCGAGACGCCTACCGGGTTCTGGGGCAGTACCGAGTGAAGAGCGCTAAATGACAGGGTCAGAAGGTATATTTGGTATTATAACTGAGGCCTGGGTTAGGCTACAGCATATATCAATATTCACAGCGCAAACAGTAAACTTTGCTAATTGGTCTGATACGGTGAAAGCTTGTAGAGCTTTAGCGCAGTCTGGATTGAATCCATCAAATGCTCGACTCTTCGATAATGTAGAATCGTTATCTAATGGATTAGGAGATGGTCAGCACCATGTAATCATTGTTGGGTTCGAAGCTCATAATCATGATATCGAGCCGCTCATGGTTGAGGCATTGAAAATCTGTAAGAGATTCAAGGGATATTATAGCTCCCGACCAAAAACTGAGGAAAGAGATGAAGTAGCTAATAGTTGGAAACGTTCATTTCTACAAGCACCATATCTACGTGATGAATTTGTTCGACTGGGGTGTATCATGAAAACTTTTGAAACTGCAGTGACCTGGGATCAGTTTGAAGTTTTTCACGCGGGAATCATCACTGCTGCTCAGGGGGCAATAAATAGGATTTGCGGAGAAGGAATGATCACTTGCAAGTTTACACACTTATATGCTGACGGGCCCGCTCCATACTATAGAATTATAGCTAAGGGATAAACTGAATCTGAAATAGATCAGTGGGATGAGATTAAAAAAAAGTCCCATCTAAAATCATAGAGTTAGGTAGTACGATCACACATCATCATGCGGTAGGTAAGGATCACCAGCCCTATTATGAGAATCAGAGGAGTGAGCTATTCACTCAGTCCTTAGAGGCGATAAAAGATAAGTTGGATCCCTCTTGGATTATGAATCCAGATGTGCTAATCAAAAGATGAGTCTTTTCAGGGTTTCAACTTAGCTGTAATAATACTACCAGCATCGGAATTCCTGCTCCTTCCATTGAAAACAACCTCAAGATCGGTATCGCTTAAGTTATTAATGGTCACTTCCGTCTTAGTTACTGTTACCTCAAGTAGTGATCTTCTGAACACGATCTTAAATGAATAGCTATCCCACTGCTCTGGGATTAATGGGGTAAATGCTGGTTTCCCATCATGTATTCTTAGACCTGCGAAACCCTTAACAATGGATAACCAAGTTCCGGCCATGCTTGTGATATGACATCCATCCTCAGTATCATTATTATAATCATCTAAATCTAATCGAGCTGTGCGCAGATACATTTCATAGGCCTTGTCCTGTTTGCCTAGCTTAGCAGCAAGTATGCTATGGATACATGGAGATAGAGATGATTCATGAACTGTTTTTGGTTCGTAGTAATCAAAGTTTCTTTCAACAGTCTCTTGATCAAAATTCTCCTCAAAGAAATATATACCTTGCAAAACGTCAGCCTGTTTGATGAATGGAGATCTCAAGATTCTGTCCCAACTCCAATTCTGATTAATCGGTCTGTCAGAATCACTGAGGTCTTCAACAGTTAGGTCCTCCTTATCTAAGAATCCATCTTGTTGTAGATAGATACCACCAGATTTACTGACCGGCTCGTAGATTCGCTCGCTGATGTCTTTCCATTTTTTGGTTTCTTCATCAGTTATAGTGAGTGTCTCACAGAGTTCCTCATAGCGATCTGGATGTTTGGCTTTTACCGAGGAGAGACATTCAGCGGTGTAGGATAAACACCACTTAGCGATATAGTTCGTGTACCAATTATTGTTGACGTTGTTCTCATACTCATTGGGCCCGGTTACTCCAAGGATTACATACTTGCGCTCCGCGTTACTGTATGATACCCGCTCTACCCAGAATCTGGCGATACCAGTGAGGACATCAATGCCATATTCTGCCAGATAAGAATCGTCACCCGTATAGCGGATATAGTCGTAAATGGCATATGCTATAGCACCATTTCTGTGAATCTCTTCGAACGTTATTTCCCATTCATTGTGACACTCCTCGCCATTCATAGTTACCATAGGGTAGAGAGCAGCCCCATTTTCGAAACCCAATAATTGGGCATTTTCAATGGCTTTTCGTAGATGTCTGTGCCTATAAACTAAGAGGTTCTTAGCTATCTCCTGTGAAGTGGTACTCATGTAGAATGGTAAACAATATGCTTCTGTATCCCAGTAAGTACTACCACCGTACTTTTCTCCAGTGAAACCTTTAGGGCCTATGTTGAGTCTGGCGTCTTCTCCATTATAGGTTTGCATAAGTTGAAAGATATTGAAACGTATACCTTGCTGTGCACTCTCATCGCCAGTGATGGAGATATTACAGTTCTCCCATATATCTTTCCAAGCTTTTGCTTGAGCCTTGCTTGCTTCTTCATAACCTGTTTTTTCCGCCAATTTAACAGTATCATTGGCTATACCTTCTAATTGCTTAGGCTCGTGGTAAAAAGAGCTGCAGATTCCAACATATTTGTAGAATATGAATGAGTCTGACTCAGTGAGCTTTACCTTATAGACATGACTTGCTGACCTATCTTTTTGTTTTGTCTTGAATTTATTTTGATTTGGTGAGGCTGTTCTCATAGCAGCTATTACGTCAAACTTTGTTTTCTTAGTGGTAGCTCTCACCCAAGAGGTCTTCTTGCCACTTTTAGACTGATGATTCTTCCAAAAATCTTCATCATAGTTGCTATCAGAGTTTCTTACATCAAAATCCAGATAAGCGTCTATCTCAATTTTAGCTTTTTGATCACTCGATATTTCATATCTGAGAAAGCACTGATCCTTGTGATTCTGACTATAAAAGCGTTGAGTGTCAATGATATAGGTGATTCCTTTCTTTTTGAAGCTGCAACTGCGTGATAAGATTCCATGTTGCATATCTAATTCTCTATAGAATGACTGAAACTTAACCTTTGATAAGTCAATTGTTTTATTCCCAATCTTAAGGTTTATGCCTATCCAGTTAACAGAGTTCAGTACTTTAGCGAAGTATTCTGGGTATCCATTTTTCCACCAACCCACTCTCGTCTTATCTGGATAGTATACACCACCTATATAGCTTCCTTGTAAACTCTCGCCACTATATTTCTCAGGGAAATTAGCACGCTGACCCATACGCCCATTACCGATGCTCATCAAACTCTCCGAGTTAGGGTGAAGCTCTGCATCAAAACTTTCTTCAATAATCTTCCATGGGTGTATCGTGATATATGATTTCATAGCTTGGATAAAGTATATAGTTAATTTAAGGCGGCTAAGATGTCATCAAATGTAATGCCGCTCAAGTTTCCATAGACGACTTCTGCAAGGGGTAGATTTTCTGCCGTTCCAATTCCAACAGTTCTGAAACCTCCAGATATGGCCGCTTCTAAGCCTTTTAAACTATCCTCGAATACGATTGATTCATTCGGTTGAACTCCTAATCCTTCAGCACCATTTAAGAATACCTCAGGATCAGGCTTACTTCGTGTGACACCATTTCCATCTACGATGATCTCAAAATTTTCCTTTAGACCGATTAGTTCCAATACCTTAATTGCATTTTTACTAGCTGAACCTAAGGCGATTTTAATTCTCCTTGATTCTAAGGTCTCTAACAGCTGAGTGATGCCCGGCAGAATAGCTGACTCATTTATATTATTCAGAGAGTCCTGGTAATACGTGTTTTTTACTTTGCAGAGTTCATCTTTTTCTTGATCCGTTTTATGAATATTCGCCATATTTAACATCATGTTCAGGGAATCGATTCGACTGATTCCTTTTAGCTTTTCATTCATATCGTGAGTGAAATCAAAACCTAAAGAAGATGCTATGCCCTGCCAAGCTTTGAAGTGATACACAGCAGTATCTACGATAACACCATCTAAGTCAAAAATGCATGCTTTAATATTCATAATGAGATAGTTGTTGACTACTAAAAAAGACGACGAAGTTAGGATAATCCTTAATTTGCTAAATGCTAATTGAATGAATTATCTTCATTAAACGTTATTGAAAACCTCAATTTGAATAATTCTTTTGAGTAAGATTTCTTTGTCTTCATACAATGACTTTTCCAGACTCTTTTTTGCGTCTTT
Source organism: uncultured Bacteroidota bacterium (assembly GCA_902609095.1). Classification (GTDB taxonomy): domain Bacteria; phylum Bacteroidota; class Bacteroidia; order Chitinophagales; family Saprospiraceae; genus GYS-P2D. The sequence continues at coordinate 49,612 of CACLQQ010000003.1, forward strand.
TCTTCAGGTTTTCGATTAGATCATCTTTGATTTTGGAAGCATTGATAGCGTCCAGGTGCATATAGATTCTACTTAGATACTCTCTTGATACAGGCCCAAAGTGATGTTGCATATAGTCATTACATAGGTCAGTATATAAGGCTACTATTTCTTTGTGGTGTGTTTGTTTTAATGACTTAGCAAATTTATTGAGTAGAGCGATATCCGGTGATTTGGTTAGGGTTTCAATAGCCTTATCATATACATCTATGATAATAAAGTATTGTATCTGATGAGCGGGCTCAGGTAGACTTTGAAAAAAATCATCGATAGTTGATTGCATCGAATCAACCTGCTTATTGTTGTTCCTTAAATAAAATAAGAAGTCTGCATCACCAGATTCTATGTACAATTGTAAGATCGCTTCTATCAGTATTTGTTCCTCTATCTGTACCGTTATATTCTGAGTGATTTGTTTGGCTATGAAAAAATTAACTTTCCTCTGAATCAAAAATTCCTTCATTACATCTTCTACACCTGGTAGGCTGCTATAATTCAGTAGAACTAATATGATTCTATAACTTTCTTGTCGGTCTATATGACTGATGCTTAGATTTCGAGTGGATTGATCAATGATTAAACCAAGAGATTTTATAAAGTAATAAGAAGAAAGATCTTGACTCTTTCCTTTGCTGAGATATGATTTGATAATCAGAGATATCCGATCTAAGTGATTCTTGTTTTTTAAGGTGTGTAGCCAGAGTTCTTGTTCTGCAGGTGTGTCTGCGCTTATGTATGATGAGCTAAGCAGTTCAAAGGTTTGATCTATAACACTAAGCTTAAACTCCGGCGCTTCAATATTTGTCATGACTTCTCTGTAATATTTCAGTAATGACTCATGATTCAGCAACAGATTCTTATGAGCTTTAGTCAGTTTACTCTTTATGTAAAATGACTTCTTCAATAAAGGTAGGATTAGATTATACGCCTCTAGCACATCTTCTATCCTTATATAGTGACTGAGATGCTGACTCAAGTGCTGGCTGATCATTAAGAAGTTATTTGCAGCCTTAGGTGTCACTCTTTGTTCATCTTTCGTATGGATAGGGTAGGACTTTTCTATGAGAGTAACTTGTTCATGAGGAGCGAGTCGATCATAGTTGAGCGCATATAGCTGTAATCTAAACTCTGCATTAGATCGACTATAATCCGTTATGACATCTACAAGCTCTTCTTGTTTGAGGCCATTCAATAGGTCTTTAACCTTTCTAAGCGACTTTTTCTTTTTTGTTTTAACCTCTTCATTTGACAAGTCTCGACGTAGAAAAATAATTGAAGCTGCAACATGAGCGCAGAGCTTACCTTTCAAGAATTCATTGCAATTGCATTGGTAGCTTTTAATCGTCTTTTCGTTGATAGTAGCTGAGACTTGATAATGAAAGTTGGAATCTTTGACAGTTAGATTCCAGTGATTAGAGTATTTTTGCCCATTGATTGCGTTAGCATCGATTAACTGTTCTGCAGACAATAAGATATCCTCTGCGATATCTCGCTCGATGAATGTGATCTCTTTATTGAATAGCTCAGAATAGTTCAATCTCAGTCTAAAATCTGTTAAGTTTATACCAATCTATTAAGTTAGATCATTTCCAGTTAAACATTCAAGACTATGAAGCGATTGTTTTTTTCTCGACATGCAAAATCCAGTTGGGGGGATTTGAGCCTAAGAGATATTGATAGACCGCTCAATAAACGTGGTAAGCGAGATGCACCAATAATGGCTGAAAAACTAAGCCAGATTATTGATCACATAGACTTACTGTTAAGTAGTCCTGCAAAAAGAACATTGTTAACTCGGTCATATTTTGAAAAAAACCTCTCACATTCTGCAGTAGGAGTAGATAAGAAGATTTATGGGGCTTCTCATAGTGATCTTTTGAATGTTATATGCGATTTGTCAGATGAGTATGAGTCTGTTCTACTATTTGGGCATAATCCATCGTTTACCATGATTTACAATCATCTTGCAGATAATTATCTTGATAATCTTCCAACTAGTGGCATTTTTGGAATAAGTTCTCAGGCTACAATTTGGAACGATTTAGATGCTACTAATAGTAAGATTGAATTTCTCATCTATCCTAAATTATATATCTCTTGAGTAGATTTCGATTGTTTACACTTTCTACCTTATGTCTAATATCATGTACTCCTGGATATGAGAAAATTGAACGAGCGGAAATGTTAGATATCATGAGTGATCTCATGATAGTAGAGCAAGTGGTTCGAAATTATGATGTGAGATCACAAGATTCTATCAGAGATGTTCTCAAAGAAAGTTTACTTAAAGTTCACAACGTAACCGAACAACAACTCGATACGAACCTATATCTTTATCAGTACAATACTGAGTCTTTTAAATCTTTCTCTGTAGATCTTGTGAAACTGTTAGAACAGAAGCGAGAAGAAGACTATGATTCAAAAAAACTACAATGTAAAGATCAATGAGCAGTGATATCAAAATCTTGATTGTAGATGATGAAGAGGATATATTAGAATTTGTCAGTTATAATCTATCAAAAGAAGGTTATCAGATAGACGTAGCTTCTGATGGTCCAACTGCCATAGACAAAGTTGAAAAATTCGTCCCTGACTTAATCATATTGGATATTATGATGCCAGGTATGGATGGTATCGAGGTTTGTACCACCCTTAGAGAAAATAAAGATCTTAATAACACCCTGATTATTTTTCTAACTGCTCGTAATGAATCGTTCACTCAGGTCTCAGCATTGGAATCAGGTGGAGATGATTTTATTACTAAACCAGTAAAGCCCAATGTTCTAAAGAGCAAGGTAAAGGCATTAATTAGAAGACATTACAGGTTTCAGAACAAAAATCAGCAAGAAATTCTCAAATTTGGTGTCTTAGAAATTGATAAAGAGGAGTTCAAGGTTTCGTTAAATGGAAAGGAGATTGGAATGGCAAAGAAAGAATTTGAATTATTGAACTTACTGGTATCTAAGCCAGGAAAGGTCTACAAGAGGGAGGAGATATTGAGACAAGTTTGGGGTAAAGAAATAATAGTGGGAGATAGGACGATAGATGTTCATATTAGGAAAGTGAGAGAAAAAATTGGAAGTCAATACATCAAAACTTATAAAGGGGTTGGTTATAAATTTAAGTTTTAATCTTGTTTAAGAATATTACAGTAAATGGGATAGCAATCATTTTGACTTGTTTCTTGGCAGGTCTGAATGTATTCGTTTTTGCACTATTATTTCTAACTGATTTTAATACCTACCAGACCAGTTGGTTTTGGGTTGCTTTAATTTTGGCATCATTAGTGTCATGCTATTTTGTAGTAGGATATTTCTTCGAAAAGTTCATTTTCCGAAAGGTCAAATTAATTTACAAGATTATTAATGACTCTAAGGTGAGTCTACCTAGCGAAAAGGCTCAACATGTTACTGATATATCATTAGAAGATATTAATCAGGAGGTCAAAGAATGGGCTGACAAGACTCAAGGTGAAATTATTTATCTAACTGAATTAGAGAACTATAGACGGAAGTTTTTAGGGAATGTATCTCATGAGTTAAAAACTCCAATTTTCACTATACAAGGTTATCTACATACTTTATTAGACGGTGGTCTATATGATGAGAATATTAATAAAAAGTATCTGGAAAGAACAATAGTGAATGTTGAAAGGCTTCAGAATATAATTGATGATCTCGAGGTAATTAATAAGTTAGAGTCTGGCAAGGTTGACCTAAACAAAAGCAATTTTGATCTAAAAGAGTTAACAATAGAGGTCATAGATGATTTTGTTTTGATTGCAGGTGAAAAGAAGACAAAGTTGGTCCTCAAAGATGGAGCCTCCAAATCATTTTATGTACATGCTGATAGAGGGAATATCCAACAGGTATTAACTAACCTCATAAGTAATTCGATCAAGTATGGGAAAGATGGCGGGATCACCAAAGTTGGCTTCTATGATATGGCGGACAAAGTTTTAATAGAGGTTAGTGATAATGGAATAGGTATTGAAGAAGAACATCTTAAACATCTTTTTGATAGATTCTATAGAGTCGATGCTGGGAGGAGTAGAAGTTTAGGGGGGTCTGGATTAGGTCTGTCTATTGTCAAACATATACTGGAAGCTCACAGGCAAAGTATCAATGTTAGGAGCACAAAGGAAGTTGGATCCACCTTCGGATTTACTTTGTCTAAATCTAATTAGGACAGTCTAAAAATTTCAGTTAGCTCGACAAATTAGTTATAGCGTAAACAACTTTGACTTCGTCCTCATATAGCAATTCGCTAAGCTCTCTCCTGTAATAATCTCTTACTTCATAATACTCAGGAAGACTTTCATATGGCATTGGATCAAGAGGAGGGAAATTTTCTCTCAGGTGATTGATTTGTCTACCATTCTTCCAAAATCTAAAGCATACATGATTACCAGTCGCTAAACCCGTAGATCCTACATATCCGATGACTTGACCTTGAGATACTCTTGAGCCCACTTTTAAGCCAGACTTGAACTTACTCATATGGAGATACTGACTTTGATAGACGCCGTTATGCTTTATCTTGAGATAGTTCCCATTTCCTTTGGTAAAGCCCCTCCTAGTTATAACTCCATCAGATACACTGAAAATAGGAGTTCCCTTTGCAGCAGCGTAATCTGTTCCTAAATGTGGTTTGCGTCTTTTTAATACTGGGTGGAATCGATTGAGATTATAACCAGATGAAATTCTGGAGGCACGTACAGGAGCTCTTAAGAAGGTCTTTTTATTGGGAGTTCCTTCGATGTCGTAGTAACCTTTATACCGATCATTCTCGAAATAGAAACCGAAATACTCTGAATTACCATTTTTATAACAAGCAGCCAATATATGCCCTGACCCTACAGGTTTTCCTTTGATGTATTTTCGATCATATATTATTTTCCACTGATCACCAGGTTGTGCGTTTGGGAAATAAACCTGTGCTAAGGCATCTTCTAATTCATCTGTCATGGCCAGACTCAATCCCTTATCGTCCATGGATTGAGATAAAGAGCTTCCAGCCTCTATTGTTCCAGTTAGTGTTTCTCTACAGGTTTCAAATGGTACTTGTTTTTCTGATACACTGATCGTGTCATCAAATGTGAATACTACATAGGTGAATAAACTAGGTGAATACACAAATCCTGTAGGTGCTTCGCATTCATCTTTTCTGATAAGAGTAATGTTTTTTCCTGCTTTAATTTTTCTGAGACTGTATACTTTTTCAGCTGCTTTTTCTAACTTATATATTGTATTATAACTAACTCCTCTATCGGATAAGATATCACCTAAAAATGAACCGTAGTTTATTGGATACTCCTCAAAGTGATATTGCGTGACATCGTAACCAAATTTAGTTTCCTTAAGTGCAGGTTTAGACTGTGGTTGAGATAATGCTTTTTCTAATTCATTTTGGTTTTGGCCGTTGGTGTATAAAACACCACATAAAACCAATAGTCCAATTGCACATACCCCCAAAAATAAGTCAAACCTATACTTTTTCACTATGTAAATTTACTCCATTCTATATGACAAACTCAATTAATGCTATACCTATTATTCACCCAGTAAATAAGATTAAATAATTTAGCATTGTCAAGAGAGCACTCCCTTTATGAAGAATAATATAGCCTACCCGTGTAAAGCTGCCAATAAGATGTTGGTTTTTGATAAACCACTGATTATGGGTGTCTTAAACACTACTCCAGACTCTTTTTATGATGGTAGTAGAATATCGGAGCAAGAGGTAGTGGACTATGCCGGACCAATGGTTGAACAAGGTGTAGATATCATCGATTTGGGTGGCATGTCATCGAGGCCTGGCGCTGAAGAGATTCCTGTATCTCAAGAAGTCAATCGGTTAATCCCTGCTATCGAAGCGATCAGGAGTGAGTTTCCTGAGATTATCATCTCTGTAGATACCTATAGAACTGAAGTAGTGAAAGCTGCAGATCATATTGGTATAGACATAGTCAATGATATCAGTGCAGGTATTAAGGATCCTGATATGTTTCGGATAGTGGCAGAACTCAACCTGTTGTATGTTATGATGCATATGAAAGGGTCTCCTGAAACAATGCAAAACGATACTGACTATAATGATATCATTTTAGATATCATGACTTTTATGAGTCAAGCAATAACTAAAGCCAAGAAGTTTGGCCTACATGATATTATAATAGATCCAGGTATAGGGTTTGGGAAGAGTATCGATGATAATTACAAGATCATTAAGCGTTTATCAAGTTTTAAGATTTTTGATCTGCCGATTCTATTAGGACTTTCTCGCAAATCATTCATCTATAAAGTTTTGGAGTTGGGACCTGAAGAAGCTTTAGGCGGCACAATTGCTATGAATATGTTAGGCTTACTCAATGGAGCCAAAATCCTAAGAGTGCATGATACCAAAGAGGCTGTTGAATTAAATAAATTGTTCCAGAGATATGACTCGGTTTGAGCTGGGACAAAAAACATGTCGTCTATGAAATGAAAAGCATTTATCAATTTGGAAGAAATCCACCTTAATTATTCCTTAAAGCCTTTCATCTTCACCATCTTTGCCGCAGTTTAAAAGTTATTACTATATACAGTTGAACATATAGTGGCACAAACGGAAAGTAGAAATTGGTTATCCTTATTCATCAAAGGCACTTTGTTTTTGATACTATTTCTGTTTGTCATTGTTGCATTATTGCATCACCCTGATGTCCAACGCCATATCACTAAAGTTGCTGTTGATAGAATCATCAATTCTACTCAGGGCGATTTAAGATTTGAGAGCTGCACATTCGACTTGAATAAGGGGGTGAATATGAAAAGTATTACCCTTTTAGATGTAGACGTTGATACCTTGCTCACGGTTAGAGAATTAAGTATTAGTCCGAGACGAACTTTGGTTTCTCTAATTTCGGAAGTCTCATTTAGTGATCTGAACATTGTTGGAACACAGTTAAAAGTCATTAGACGTCATGGGGAGGAAAAGAATAATTGGGTTCGCTTTACAAGTGGTTTTTCAATTAGTAAGAATGCTGCAGAAAAAGAATCACGACTCTTTCCATTATCCCATGTCGAGTTGTACGACTTAAGTATCGATTACCATGATGAGGTAGACTGTACTTTTTTGACAGGTATACTCACGGGTTTTGAGATTAAAATCAATCAAATTTCTGAAGATTTGGTAGATATAGACTTTATAAACTTAATTGAGCCTAATCTGAAGTATTCAAATTCACAGAATTCGACCGCTCATCGGGATAGTACTTTAGAATCGTCGCAGTCTTCTACTCTGCCTAAGGTGCTGATTAGTCAACTCAATCTGATAGATGGAGATTTTGATTTAGTCGGATCAGAAAAGTATGATGCAAAGAATATTGATTTTGTGCTTTCAGAAATTGAGCTAACCTCCTTAGAGGATTGGAGTACTGTAATAGATGATATTTCTCTTTCAACGGATGACTTAGACCTCAAGCATCTCAGCGTTAGTAAGGTTGAGAGTAGCCCAGATCAAGTGGATATTGACAACCTGTTCTTAAGAGTTAATAGTTCATATATAAAAGCTGATGTACAGGCAGTGTCGCCTTATAATATCAGCGCGCTGGAAGATGTCGTGTTTATTTTAGATGTTGGTGAGTCTAAGATTCGGCCTTATGATTTCATTCAACTAACAGGAGGTCAGGTCTCTGATAAAGTAATGTCAGAACCACTCATTAAAAAAAGGCATCAATTAACTGGAGAGGTTAACTTGGACAAGGGTGATCTCAGAGTTTCTGATTTGAAACTTTGGCTTAACGGAAGTCATTATTTACATGCTAACGGTACCATTGATAAGATTAATGATATTGATAATAGTCTACTAAATCTACAGATAGTTCAACTCCAATCTGATCTCAATAAGTTAGATCGAGATATAAATTTGATCACGATTCCTGAAGATCTCAAACGATTGGGTAGTTTGAATTTTGATGGTACTTTCGATGGATTTATTAATGATTTTGTAGCTCAAGGTAAATTGAAATCTGAGCTTGGTGAGGCTAATATGGATATACAATTTGATCTATATCGGTCGGATCCTGAGTTGATTAGATATGGAGGTTATTTAAACCTAATTGATTTTGATCTAGCCGAAATGCTGCAACAAGAAGACTTTGGGCCTATCAGTCTAAGTGTAGATATAAACAGTGGCGAAGGGACTTCTTTCGCCAATAGTAGTGCAGAAATAGAAGCGATTATAAATCAGTTTTGGTACCGCAAAGTACAATATGAGAGTGCCATATATTGTGGTAATTTGTCGAGTAAAGTTATCGACGGAGAGTTTTTTATTGATGACGCCAACTTAGACTTTCAGTTTTCAGGTTTGATTGATTTCTCTGATACAGAGCCGATTTTTGATTTTGACCTCAAAGCTGAAAAAATAGATTTTTGTCAACTCAATCTGACTGACTTTCCTTGCTCGCTCAAGTTTGAAGCTCAGGTTGACTTCTTTGGCAAGTCTGCTAGTACTTTACAAGGAAATGGTATCATCAAGGATATCGTTATCAATCACGATACATCAGAGCTATTAATTAATCGGATTGATCTCAGTTCTAGAAGGTTATCTGGAGACCAGATGTCATTCAAGCTTGATGCGGACTTTATGGAACTGATGGTTCGAGGAAAATTTAACTTAACCAAACTACATGAAAATCTCGTTTGTCAAATCTTTAAGAATCATGATTCTCATTTAGGCCAGTTCGGTCTTAAAAATCCATATGAGGGCCTACGTGATGAGCAATACTCCGTGCAGATTGAGACTAAAAATGTAAATCCCATATTCGCATTTTTAAATTTAGATCTTGAGATAGATTCGAGTACGACGATTACGGCAGAATCCAACAGCTCTATAGATAAATCGGTTGTAACGGTTAATTCTGGTAGAATCCAGTACAAGGATGTTATATCCGAAGACATCTATGTTAATATAGATAGTCGTAAAGATTATGGGGAAATAGAACTCCTGATAGATCATCTTATCCAGGGAGATCGAGAGGTAGATAAGGTGTCCTGGGTCGCTCATTTGAGACAAAATGATCTTTATGCTAAGGCTCTCATAAATATTGACATTAAGAATCATGTGGAGTTAGAAACTAAATCACAAATCGTTGATGATGGTTATTATACACAGTTTTTATATGACGATATTTTATTGGATAGTTCACTTTGGACTATCCTTCCTAACAAAGGAATAGGGATATACAATAGGTCCATTGACATAGAAAACTTCATCGTAACGGATGGATTTCGGGCTCTAGGCATAAAAGATATTTTTAAGCGAGGCTTAGAGCTAAGTTTGAGGGAGTTTGACTTTGAGGTTATCAATCCGATCATAGACTATGATAAACTCTATTTCTCTGGTACGGTGAATGCACAGATCAAATTGAATAATATATTTGAAAAATTGGCTATCGAGGGATTCTTCAATGTTCCTGATTTTACGATTAATCAGGCTGATTATGGTAGCCTAAAAATCGAATCAACAAGGAAGGAAGGGAATATTCTGGATCTGTCTTTATCGATTGAGAAGGATGGGCAAAATCTATATGTTAATGGAACCGCAGATATAGACAATAAAAGCCTGAATACATACCTCGTGATGCAACAGTATCCATTAGCTTTCTTAGAATATATCATTGATGATGGAATATCTGAGACATCAGGATTGACCGATATTGAATTGGATATCTATGGCACTTTTGATGATATCAAAATGAGAGGTGAAGGTCGAGCTCAAGACGCAGGTACCAAAATTGATTACATAGGAGCATACTACCAATTATCAGATGATGTAATTCCTATTACTGAAAGATTTATAGATCTTAGTAATATTACCTTAACTGATGAGGCAGGCAATACTGCTCAGATCACAGGAGGGTTACGACACAATGTCTTGGCTGATTTCAGTTCTGACTTAGTGATTAATAGCAATCGTTTTATCGCCCTAAATACAACGGAGCTCGATAACCCGATTTATTATGGATTAGGAATGGGCCCGATAGATGTTAGTTTCAAAGGCCCATTTGATCGTATTGATATGATCGTAGATGCTGTTGCTGGGCCTAACAGCCTATTATATATTCCAATTACATCGACAGAATATGGCTATGATGAATCTTTCATCAATTTCAACCTGAACAAAGAAGTTGTTGACAGTAATACGATTGAGCTGCTTGTAGAACGTCTTAAATCATCTGGATTAGATTTCGAGATGAACCTATCTTTTGATCGAGATGCTGAAGTACAAATTATATATGATGAAGAATCAAGTAACGTTTTAATTGGCCATGGAGTAGGAGATCTGCAGGTAAAGGTCAAAAGAGATGGAGAGTTTACTGTATATGGTCAATATGATGTTGATAACGGGGAGTATCTGTATACATCATATGGATTTATCGCTAAACCATTTATTATTGAACAAGGTGGAACAGTAACCTGGACTGGAGATCCAATTAATGCGGTCTTAGATGTTCGAGCTTATTACCCAAGTTTGAGAGCTCCGCTAAATAGATTTTTGCAAGAATATGAAGGTGTTTATCCTGATGTCACCGAAAGCGATTTGAGACAAAGAAGGAATATAGACCTAGATTTAATTTTGACTGGTAATCTGTTTAATCCGGATATAGATTTTGATTTGGGTTTCCCTGACTTGGTTGGGAACCTCCGGAACTTAGCAGATAGTAAGGTTCGGACCTTAGCAGCTACAGAGAATGGAATAAATAACCAGGTGCTGGGATTAATTGTATTCAATAATTTTTTACCGGATAATGATCCTTTGGCAAATATTCAAGTGAGCAGTGTTGCGCAGCTTGGGGGGAATACCATAACTGAGTTTTTGACCAGTCAGCTTTCCCTGATGGCCACGGAATATCTTTCTGAACTATTGGAGGGAGATTTCATCACAGGTATTGATTTGGATATCGCATTAGCTCAAAATAATGCAATTGGTGATGCCAATATACCTAACCCAGATGCGTCATTCATTGAGTTTATACCAGATGAGTATCAACTCAATCTCAGGAATGAATTCAAGAACGACAATTTCGTGTTAAAACTCGGAGGGAATTACGTTAGAGAAAACCCTTTCAATACGGTTAATGATTACTTGACTGGAGATTTTTCTTTGGATTGGTTTATCACACATGATAAAAGACTCAAACTTCAGATATATGGAGTCTATGATCTGGATGAGGCAACTTTAGGGCGTAGGCAGAAATATGGATTTGGTATTAACTATACTCGAGAATTTGGTAAGATGACCTACGGCGATATCCAAGATGCATTAAATGATCTCAGCACTGATATCCAAAGTGGTGAACGCAGTAACTCAGGATCAAGATAATATTTGCTCTAAACGATCATATTGACTTCTCAGCAGATGATCAGATAGTACTAATGCTGCCATAGCATCAACTATTGGAACGGCTCTCGGAACTACACATGGATCATGTCTTCCTTTACCAGTAACAGTGGCTTCATGTCCAAATTTGTCTATAGAGTTTTGATCCCTCATTAATGTGGCTACAGGCTTAAATGCAACATTAAAGTTGATTGGCATGCCATTAGAAATTCCTCCCTGTACACCACCAGAGTAGTTCGTTTGTGTGATTACTTCCCCATGTTGTTTGAAGAATAGATCATTATGTTCACTGCCTCTCATTGTGACACAATCGAATCCTGAACCATATTCAAATCCCTTGACGGCATTGATGCTCAACATGGCTTTACCTAAATCAGCGTGCAATTTATCAAACACTGGCTGGCCTAATCCTACAGGAACACCATCTATCTGACAGCTTATCAAACCTCCCACCGTATCACCATCTTTTCTTATCTGCTTGATATAGTCAATCATGTCTTCTGCAATGCCTTTATTAGGGCATCGGACTATATTTGAATCGATTAAAGAATAATCGACAGCACCTACAGCACTAAGTTTTATACTGCCTACTTGTGATACCCAAGAGTGTACTGAGATATGCGCTTTGTTGAGCAATGATGCTGCAATCGCACCTGCCGCCACTCTAGCAACAGTTTCTCGTGCACTTGATCTTCCACCACCTCGATAATCACGATTGCCATATTTAGCAGTATAGGTATAGTCTGCATGTGATGGTCTAAACTTATCTTTGATGTGATCATAATCTTTTGACTTCTGATCTTTATTTCTTACGATTAATGAGATAGGAGTGCCAGTACTATGACCCTCGAATACACCAGATAATATCTCAACTTGATCTGCCTCTTTACGTTGAGTGACTATGGCCGACTGTCCAGGTTTGCGACGAGTCAGTTGATGTTGTATATCTTCCAGCTCTACAGGAACTCCAGCCGGACAACCATCAATTATTACCCCTACTGCAGGTCCATGGGACTCTCCGTACGTACTTATTCTAAAAGCTTTACCAAATACACTTCCTGCCATGACGACGCTATTGTTAAGAATGCGAAGTACCCCAATATTTATGCTTTATCCTATTTTCAAAACAAGAATTATTTCAACTTTGCCACATTTTGAACAAAACCTTGCCTAATTTATAGAGTTCAATAATCGGATATGGATACACTACACATTTCGGATAAGACCATTGAGCAGCTGGAGTTTGATAAGGTATTAGAATTGCTAAGGTCATATTGTAGGGGAGAGGCAGGATATAAAGTCATGACTGATAGGGGATTTATTACAGATAAATCTAAGTTGGTCAATGAGTTATCCCTCGTGCACAGGTATACCGAATTGATCGCTAATGGAGATGATCCTGGTCTGGATGAATATCTGTTTATCGATGAGGAGCTTTTTTATCTCCAGAAGGAAGGGTATGTTTTAGAAATTGAGGCAATTCTTAAGATTAAACAAGTTCTAAGGAATTATGATTCATACTACGGAGCGATAAAGAAATCTAAGGAAGGTAATTACAGACCTCTTATTGAAGCGACTGAGCTTTTAAATTATTCTGATCAGCCGATCAAGGAAATCGACAGAGTCTTTGGTGCAGAAGGAAATGTCAAGCCAAATGCCTCTCCAGAATTAATTAAGATTCAGAAGCGTATTGATAGTATTAATCGCCAGCTAGATAATCAATTTAATACGCTCTTATCGAAGTATAAGACTCAGAATATCCTTTCTGAGAATACAGAGTCATGGAGAAACGGAAGAAGAGTATTGGTCCTGCCTGTTGAAAATAAAAGGAAAATTCCCGGTGTTATCCATGATCAGTCTGCGTCTGGTAAAACTGTGTTTATAGAGCCCGAGGGGGTAATGCAAATGAACAATGACCTATTCTCACTTGAGAGTGAAAGGCGAGCTGAGATCTATAAAATTCTGAGGACACTGTCTAAGGAAATATCCAATTATCGAGATATGATACGCTCGGTTTTTAATAAATTAAGTCTAATTGACAGCATCAGGTCAAGAGCTCTTTTATCATTAAGTATTGACGGTATCGTCCCTGAGATTTCTGATCGCCCTAAACTAAAGCTTTTTAAGGCGAGACATCCGCTTTTATTATTACAATTACGAGAGACTGATGAAGATGCTGTTCCTTTTAATTTAGATCTCCGAGGTAATAATAGGTTGTTATTGATAAGTGGGCCCAATGCTGGAGGTAAGTCAGTAACCTTGAAGACTTTGGGTTTGATCCATTTGATGGCTTATTATGGCATACTGATTCCTGCAGAAGCTGAAAGTGAGATCGCTCTCTTCAGTGGTGTCTTTACCGATATAGGAGATCAACAGTCCATAGATCAGGGTCTAAGTACTTATAGCTCACATCTTACCAATCTCAGTGATATAGTCGAAAAGTCGAATAAGCATTCTTTAATTCTCTTGGATGAGATTGGATCAGGAACAGATCCTAAATTAGGTGGCGTTATAGCAGAAGGTATTCTAAGGTCACTTATCTTCAAAAAAACTCATGGGATCGTAACGACTCACTATAGTAGTCTAAAAGTATTTGCCTATAGAAACAATGGCATAGTAAATGGCGCCATGCTATTCGATAAGGAACATCTTAGAGCTACTTATCGATTGAAGGTGGGTAAGCCAGGAAGTTCATACGCTTTTGAAGTCGCTAAGAAAATTGGATTAGATGATCGAATTATCAAATATGCCAGAAAAAAGGTAGGCAAGAAGGAAAATCAAATTGAAGATTTATTGATAGATCTGCAAGAAGGGAAGTCTGTTTTAGATGAACAGCTAAATTATATTGCCAATGAAAAGGAGCAATTGGAGAAGCTCATAAGAACCTATAAAGATCTAAATGAGGAGTTCCAATTAAAACGCAAGAAGCTCCAGATAAAGGCTAAGGAAATCAGTTACCAACAGCAGAATAGTGAGAATCTCGAATTGCAAAAGCTGATTAACCATCTCCAAAAGGAGAAGGATCTCGAAAAGGCACAACAACTCAAGAACCAAGCGGCCCAAAAACGAAAAAGTAAGTCTGAGGAGATAATTACGCTGCGGAATGAAGTCCGAGAAGAGCGGATCTTAGATCAAGAAGTACAAGTTGGTGATTATGCTCGCATGCTTGATAGTGATTTGTCAGGAGAGGTGCTATCCATCAATGCGGATAAGGCAGAGGTGTTATTTGGAATGATGAAGATGATAGTGAATGTTAAGGATCTTGCTGTGACAAAGGACCAATTAGAGTTTAATCTGAATAAAATAAATACGAAGGGCGTCGCTTTTGATAATCATTTTAGCCCTGAGCTTGATATCAGAGGTTATAAGATGAGGGATGCCGAAGATACTTTACAGGAATTCTTCGATCAAGCATTACTCTCTAATGCACAGACCTTGAAAATAGTACATGGTAAGGGTAGTGGAGCCTTGCGAAAATTGGTGATTCAAAAAATGAAAGAGTATAATGATCTCAAATCATATTGGCATCCTGCGGATGAATATGGTGGGAATGGAGTAACTATGATTATTATGTAGCGAGTTTTAGTCTGGGTTGTGGGGTAATATCTAAGGTAGCGAAATCTTCTTTCAAATATTTGTAATAAGCAGCAATTCCTATCATGGCAGCATTATCGGTACAATAATCAATCTTGGGGATGTATGTATCCCACTCTTTTTCGTCAGTGTGATTTTCTAAGGCCTTTCTCAACCCGCTATTAGCAGATACTCCCCCAGCTATGGTAATTCTGTTTATACCATATTCATTAGAAGCCTTTATCACTTTATCCATTAGTGATTGAACGATTACTGATTGGACAGAGCAACATACGTCTGACAGATTGTCCTGTATAAAGTCTGGATTTAATTTCTTCTGGTCTCTTAGGAAATATAGTACTGCAGTTTTCAGACCGCTATAGCTAAATTCATATCCCTTTAGGTTGGGTTTGGGGAATTTGTATTTTGGTTTGCCTTCTTTGGCCAGTTTATCAATAATTGGTCCAGCGGGATATGATAGCCCCAGATACTTTCCGATTTTATCAAATGCTTCTCCTGCTGCATCGTCCCTGGTTTCGCCCAAAATCTCCATCTCATGAAAATCATGAACAATTATAAGCTGAGTGTGCCCTCCGGATACGGTTAGGCATAGGAAAGGGAATTGGGGTTTTGGATCCTCTATGAAATGCGCCATGATATGGGCTTCCATGTGATTTACAGTGATTAAGGGAATATCTAAGCTCATTGCGAGCGTCTTGGCGAACGAGCAACCAACTAATAGACTTCCGAGTAGACCTGGCCCGACGGTAAATGCAATTGCATCTAATTGAGTGACATCTATCCCAGCTTGAGCAAGAGCCTGATCAACAACTGGAATAATATGCTCTTCATGCTTACGAGAGGCTAATTCTGGAACTACACCTCCATATTGCTCATGGACTTTCTGATTGGCAGTTAGATTCGATAATAATTGAGAGCCATGAAATATGGCAGCACCTGTATCATCACAAGAGGACTCTATTGCCAATATATAGGGGCTTTGATTCATGTTACTCATCTTTTTCAATATCAGAAGGATATATTTTTTGGAAAAATATTAATATTGTGAGCAGTGGCGCACCATAATGGTGATTATTGTCATCCATTGTGTATTATGCACTCGAGATCGAAGGATATACCAACACATTAATTAATAACTGAAGAATGAAATACGTAGTTAACTTGGTCATTATTGCTTTAATAGCCCTTCTTGCTTATGCTTTAGTCGAGGGTATCCAAGAACCAATTAAGTTTAAGGCCGAACAGTTAAAGAGAAAGACTGCCGTGACAACAAAATTACAGCAGATAAGAACAGCTCAAGAATTATACAGGGAGATAACAGGAGAGTTTGCAGGTACTTTTGATACTTTATCTTATGTCCTCAAAACAGATTCTATTCCATCTATAAGATTGGAGGCGGATCCAGAAGATCCTACAAATGAGGACAAATACATCAAGATTGTAACATACACATCAGCGTTTGATAGTATCAAAGCTATGGAAATAGATCTGGATGACTTAGCTACAGTACCGTACAGTACTAATGCCAAGTTTGAAATGATGGCTGATACAACTACCTACCAGAGTACACTCGTACCTGTCATGGAGTGTATGACTAGATACAAAGAGTTCATGGGCCCTTTTGCAGACCCGAGATATGCACAGTATGATGACACTTATAACCCAGGTGCAAGAATTGGATTTGGAAGTATGTCTTCACCTAACTTAGAGGGTAATTGGAATTAGATCTCATTGAGTATAAGGCTTCGGCTTCTATAAATAAAGATATATCTTATGAACTGTCTGCATTAATCAATGCGGACAGTCTTTTTTATGGGGTATTTGATTACGCCAAGACCCTTATTTGGGCAGCAAATATTCCACTCTCGAGAATTGGTCTTCTAAGAGAAGAACTGAGTAAAAATGATATTAGCATACGGAAGTTCAAGGCTGGTTACTATTCAACTCATTATACGATCATTCCCAATGAAGAATTTGATTCTTTGAATTCTGAAATCCTATTCGAACATGTCAATGGTTTAGAAAATCACAATGACTCTATCCTCCGTAATGAGTATTCAGAGCAATTCGGGATGAGACTCATATATAAGGTTCCAAAGGAGATTGTCAGAGTGGTCAATCAGGCGTTTGATAATTGCTCAATGATTCATGCAAATTTTGCACAGATAGAAACTATGCAGAATCAAGAGAACACTGCAGTAAGATTATGTTTTTATGATTCTTCATTTGATATCACTGTAATTAGTCATGAAAAACTCATACTGAGTAATTCCTTTGATTATAAAGGGGGGCAAGATGTACTTTATTTTTTGGGATTGACCTTTGAGAGACTTGGTTTAGATTATCGCGTACAAACTATTGAATTAGGGGGATTGATACAGTATGATGGAGAGGTGGTACAACTCCTTAAAGAATATTTTGGGTCCATTCAGTATGCTACAAATTATATTAAGTCAGATCTCGATAGATCTGAAGAGCATTTTCATCTGCCACTATATATGATTTCAAAATGCGCATAATTAGAGGTATTCACAAGGGACGCATTCTCAACCCATCTATGAAAGGGTGGCCTACGAGGCCTACGACCGATATTTCTAAGGAGGGATTGTTTAATATGTTGATGAATACAATTGACTTTGAGGATACTAAGATGTTAGACCTCTTCGGGGGAACGGGCAATCATAGTTGGGAATTTCTTTCAAGAGGTTGTACTGATGTGACCTATGTAGATAAATACGGAGGCTGTATCAAATTTGTTACCCAAACTCGGTCAGAATTGGATTTTGAGGAGGAACTGAACATCATACAGAGTGATGTTAAAAGATTTATTAAGAGTGCAGGTTATCAATATGATTATATCTTTGCTGGTCCACCTTATCCGCTCAGATGGTTGGATGAAATTCCAAATCTAATATTCGAACACAATTTTTTAGCCGAAGATGGCTTATTTGTGTTGGAACATAATCCCAACCACAATTTTCAATCTCACCCACATTACTTCAAGGAGCGCAGGTATGGTGAGACCATATTTGCTTTTTTTGAGTGATAGCTGGGATAATTATTACAGTTCGTAATAACTATTTATTGCATCATTTGCTGCATATAATATTCCTACCTTTGCAGTCGATTTTAGAAGATACTCATGGTTGATCATTTAGAGGGTATAAAAATTCGCATAGCAGAGGCCATCAAACATACATTTCAGCATGATGTTCATCACGCAGACATTGTATTGCAACAAACCAAGAAAGAGTTCATGGGTGATTATACACTTGTAGTTTTTCCGTTTACAAGACTTTTTAGAGATAAGTCTGAATCCATAGCAGAGAAAATTGGTCTGTATTTGAAATCCCACGCTGAACTTGTTGCTGATTATAATGTGGTGAAGGGCTTCTTGAATTTAACTATTGAGCATTCTTTTTGGATTAATAGACTGCAACTGCTGCGGACTATAGAGCACTATGGGCAATTAGATGCTAAGGAGGGTAAAGTATTAATAGAGTTTTCCTCGCCTAATACTAATAAGCCACTACATCTTGGGCACATCCGTAATATTCTATTAGGATGGTCTACCAGTAAAATTTTAAAATCGGCAGGTTATGATGTCATGAATTCTCAGATCATCAATGACCGAGGTATTGCAATATGCAAGAGTATGTTGGCATGGCAACTCTATGGAAATAATGATACGCCACAGTCCAGTGATATCAAGGGAGATCACTTCGTGGGGAAATACTATATCGAGTTTGAAAGTCGATTTAAGCAGGAGTATGCCAAATGGCAAAACTCAGAAGAAGGAATTAGAACTTATAGTAAAGATCGGAAATCAGAACAAGATGAGGCTTCATTTTTCAAAGCTCATAAGAATCAATATTTCAATAATAACAGCCAATTAGGAGCAAAGGCTAAAGAAATGTTGTTGAAATGGGAGGCTGAAGATGAAGAAATTCGGAAGATGTGGATGCAAATGAATGGATGGGTATATGATGGTTTTGATCAGACATATGATGCTTTAGGAGTTAGTTTTGATAAGCTTTATTATGAATCCGAGACATACTTATTAGGTAAAGATCTGATTGCGCAAGGACTAACATTTGATGATTTTTATCGCAAAGATGATAGTAGCGTATGGGTTGACCTAACAGATCAAGGATTAGACGAGAAAATATTGCTACGCAGTGATGGTACGTCAGTATATATGACTCAAGATCTGGGAACAGCTCATAAGAGATATGAGGATACTGGTGCCACTAAGATGATATATGTTGTAGCAGATGAGCAAGATTATCATTTCAAGGTCTTATTTGAGATCATGAAGAAACTTGGAGCTCCATATGCCGATGGCCTATTCCACTTATCATATGGCATGGTTGACTTACCATCTGGCCGAATGAAATCGCGAGAAGGCACAGTTGTAGATGCTGACGATCTGATCGCTGAGGTAATAGGCGCCGTTAGAACTGCTACTCAAGAGCGGGGAGAACTTGTAGACCTTTCAGATGATCAGAGACAAGAGATCTATCGTAAAATTGGGTTATCAGCTCTCAAGTATTTTATTCTTAAGGTCAATCCTAAGAAACGGATGATCTTTAACCCTGAGGAGAGTGTGGATATGCAAGGGCAGACGGGGCCATATATACAGAATGCCTATGTACGTATCCAGTCTATCAAAAGACGAATTGAGCATGAGGCAATAGCTGATATCTCTCAATATCAGCTATTAGATCCTGCTGAGATAGAATTAGTCAAGCTCCTAATAGATTATGAGCAGCAGATAGATCAGGCTGCTAAAGAGTATGACCCGTCAGGCATAGCTAATTATGCTTATGAGCTTGCGAAGAAGTTTCATAAATTTTATCATGATGTTCGAGTCATAAAGGCAGAAAGCACTGCAGCCCAAGCATTCAGATTGATGTTGTTAGATATGGTAGCTATAGTGCTATCTCATAGCATGGACTTATTAGGGATAGAGATGCCCGAACGAATGTAATATGCATAACAGATATGAGTAAGATACCAAAGGATATATTAGGAGAGCCGAGAAACTTCATAGAGGAGGAGTTAGAAAAAGATGTTCAGGCAGGAAAAGTTCCTAAGCCAATACATACCCGTTTTCCTCCAGAGCCTAATGGTTATCTCCATATCGGTCATGCTAAGGCAATATGTCTCAATTTTGGAATCGCTCAAAAATATGGGGGCAAGACAAATCTAAGGTTTGATGATACCAATCCTGCTACGGAGGATACGGAGTTCGTAGATGCTATAAAGTTTGACATCAAGTGGTTAGGATTTGACTGGGAGGATCGAGAGTATTACGCATCTGATTACTTCAAACAGCTCTATGAGTTCGCATTAAAGCTAATTGATAAGGGTTTAGCCTATGTAGATGATTCATCACCAGATGAGATCGCCAATCAAAAAGGAACGCCAACTGAACCTGGTGTTAATAGCCCTTATAGAGAAAGGAGCATTTTGGAAAATAGAGATCTCTTCATTGGGATGAAGGAGGGCAAATATAATGATGGTTCAAGAGTGCTCAGAGCTAAGGTCGATATGAGCAGCCCCAACATGCATATGAGAGATCCTGTAATCTATCGAATTAAGAGAGAGACCCATCATCGTACCGGAGATGACTGGTGTATCTATCCTATGTATGATTTCGCCCATGGCCAATCAGATAGTATAGAAGAGATCACGCATTCACTCTGCTCGTTAGAATTTAGACATCATAGGCCTCTTTATAACTGGCTTATAGAAGAGCTTGAAATATATCCATCCAGACAGATTGAGTTTGCACGGATGAACGTGGCTTATATGATTACGAGTAAGCGTAAGTTGCTCAGACTCATTCAAGATGGAAAGGTTACGGCTTGGGATGACCCGAGGATGTCTACAATATCAGGTATGAGGAGACGTGGGTATCCACCTACGGCCTTACGGACATTTTGTGATAAAGTCGGTATTGCTAAGCGAGAAAACCTGATCGATATAGCATTATTGGAAGCTTGTGTCAAAGAGGAGCTTAACAAGACATCGGATAGATTGATGGTCGTATTAGACCCTATCAAATTGACTATTGCTAATTATCCTGAGCATCAAACTGAGGAACTGATGGTTGTCAATAATCCAGAGGATGAGAGTCCGACAGAACGTTTAGTTATGTTTAGCCAAACTCTCTTTATTGAGAGAGCTGATTTTATGATAGATCCGCCAAAGAAATTCTTTAGATTGGGACCTGGCAGGGCAGTAAGATTGAAGGGAGCCTACATAATAGAGTGTATAGTCTATAAGCTCGATGAGAACGGCGAGATAGCCGAAGTCATTTGTAATTATTTTGACAACAGTAAGAGCGGAAGTGATACCAGCGGTGTGAAGGCCAAAGGGACTTTACATTGGGTGTCTCAAGACCATGCAGTAGATGTAGAGGTCAGACAATACGATAGATTATTCACAGATCCGACTCCAGATGGATATGAGGACAAAGATTTCTTGGAATTCTATAATGAAAATTCTTTGGAAGTAATCACAGAGGCGAAAGCAGAGCAAGCTATTAAAACTTGCGAAGTTGGAACTGGGATTCAATTCATGAGGAAAGGTTATTTTGTTAAAGATATTGACAGCACTAATGAACATTTAGTATTCAATAGGACCGTAACTTTACGGGATTCATGGAAAAAATTGCAGGCTAGAAAGTGATATGACATGACAGCTGATAAGGTAATATTACCCCAATCCAGATTTCAGTTTACCATCAAGAGACTGTGTCATCAACTAATTGAGAATTATGATGATTTTAATAGGTCATGCTTAATTGGTATACAGGATAGGGGAGCGTTACTTTCGGATCGGTTGCATCGAGTGCTACAAAATCAAATGGGTGTCTCACTTGAATATGGTAAAATCGATATTAGTTTCTATCGAGACGATTACCGAAGGAGAGACAAGCCAATTAGCCCAAGTGCTAATGTAATGGACTTTATCATCGAGGATAAGAAGGTAATACTTGTTGACGATGTATTGTATACGGGTCGAACCATACAAGCTGCATTAATGGCGCTGCAACAGTTTGGTCGTCCAGCAGAGGTCGAACTATTAGTGTTAGTTGACCGGAGATTTAATAGGCATCTTCCAATTGAGGCTAATTATAAAGGACTAACTGTCGACGCTCTAGATGAAGCATATGTTCACGTAGAGTGGGAGCATCAGAACGGTGTTGACCAAATTTTACTTTATAGCAAAAAGACTGAAGGATAAATATGGCACGAGAAGGTCTTAGTACTCGACATCTCTTAGGAATCAAGTATATCACGACTGAGGACATAAACTTGATTTTTCAAACTGCAGATGGCTTTAAAGACGTTTTGAACAGACCTATTAAAAAAGTGCCGACCCTTCGGGATGTTACTATTGCTAACCTATTTTTTGAAAACTCGACTAGAACCAAATTATCATTTGAGATAGCGGAGAAACGACTTTCTGCTGATGTGATAAATTTCTCAGCATCCTCTTCATCTGTTACGAAGGGCGAAACGCTACTGGACACTGTGAATAATGTCTTGGCCATGAAGGTTGACATGGTTGTTATGAGGCACCCTGTTCCAGGAGCACCAATGTTTTTAGCTAATAAGATT